>JAGOWF010000142.1 GCA_018060305.1 Pyrinomonadaceae bacterium | reverse complement strand
TTCGGTCAGTTATCTCATATCGGATCGCAACATATTGGACAGGCAGCCCGCTCTCATCGAGCAAGGGAATTATCGTCGTGTCAACCCAATAGAGAGTTCCGTCTTTGGCGCGGTTCCGGATCTCGCCCCGCCAGACATCGCCTTCTGTAATTGTGGCCCAAAGATCGCGGATGAAGGCCTTCGGATGGTAGCCGGAATTGACCAGGCGGTGGTCGCTGCCAAGCAATTCTTCGCGGCTATATTTTGAGACCTCGCAGAATCGGTCATTTACGTAGGTTATTCGACCCGTGCAGTCGGTGATAGCAACGATGGCAGACTCATCAAGAGCGCGCTTTAGGTCGGTTAGCTCCTTGAGGGCTCCCTGATCCGAAGGGCTTGCGGGTAAGCTTTTTTGAGAAGCCGAAGTCATTCTATATCCTCGCGCGACAGGTCGAATCCGGCCTTCTTGAGCTTATAACGGAGTTGATCTCGCGAGATACCGAGCAGCTTCGCGGCCCGGGTCAGGTTGCCGCCGGTCCGCTCAACGGCTTGGCGAGAGAGATCAACTTCGAGCTGCTCAAGCCGAACACCATTCTTAGGGAGGTTAATGGCACCGAATTCACGAATAGAGATCGCGTTATCAGCATCAAGCATATCGGCGGGTAAATGCCTGAGTGAGACATAACTGCCATCCTCAAGGATCGATGCCCGCTCGATCACGTTACGAAGTTCGCGCACATTACCGCTCCACCGGTATTTACAAAAGATCTCGCGGACCTCGGGCGAGAGACCCTTTAATGGTTTTCCGCGACGCTTGAGGTTAACATTTCGGATGTAATACGCGGCCAGGGCTAATACATCGTCGCCCCTCTCGCGAAGAGGCGGAATATCGACCTGAATCACAGAGAGCCGAAAATACAGATCAAGCCTGAAAAGCCCCTTTTCGCTTTCCGTCTTTAGATCGCGGTTCGAAGCGGCGATGATACGGGCATCAAAGCCGATGTCCTTGAGGCCACCGACGCGTCGGAACGAGCTCTCCTCCAATACGCGCAGTAATTTCGCCTGCAATGACAACTCCATTTCGCCGATCTCGTCAAGAAAGATCGTGCCCCCTTCGGCCTGTTCAAGAAGCCCCTCTTTCCGCTGTTTGGCGTCGGTAAATGCCCCTTTTTCGTAACCAAACAGCTCCGACTCGATCAAATTCGCAGGCAATGCCGCGCAGTTGATCGCCAAGTAGGGAGCCTCAGCGCGATCTGACGAAAAATGGATCGCGCGAGCAAACAGGTCTTTACCGGTCCCCGTCTCGCCATTAAGAAGGATCGAGGTAACGTCGGACGAGGCCACTCGCCGGGCTAATTCCTTGGCCGCAGACAGGCTCTCAGAATCGCCAATTATTTCGTCAAAACTAAAGCCCCGGGAGCGTTCGGCCCTTGAATGCTGGACTTCGCGGCGAAGTTCGCGGGTCTCCAACGCGTTTCGCAGGGTGATCCGCAGCTCCTCGGCGCGCACAGGCTTGCCGATGAAGTCGTGTGCACCGCCCCGCAGCGCGGCCACCGAGTTCGCTACGTCAACATTTCCGGTTATCATTACGACGACCGTCTCGGGATTTGATGTCTTGATCGTCTTGAGCAGGTCAAGGCCGGAGCCATCGGGCAAATCGATATCGAGCAGCACCACTCCGGGCTCTTCGGCAGCGATCAACTCCGTAGCAGAACTGATCGAGTCTGCCTCGAGCGGCTCGTATTCCCAGGTTCTCAGTGCCTCGGAAAGGGCCATCCGAACGTACCGGTCATCATCCACAATGAGTATCCTGGCTGGTGGTTTGATCATTCCAATGCGCGCAGATCGCGTGCTATCGCAGTGTAGCAATTTGAATCCAGCACCGCAAAAAACCAGAGGTTGGCTCGCTGTCACTCTACTCGGTGTGATTTTTATCACATACCAAAACGCGCGAAACACGCTATCATAATGCGCCGGAAACCACTGTGGAAATTCGTCGCCCCACCCTCGATCGCTTCATCCGACTGTTTGTTGTGGGTGGGATCACGACGATCGCGGTGTATCTTGCTTTCGATGGAATGGGAGCCAACCGTGTTGAAGCACAAAAGACTGTCTCTCGGTCGGCTCGAAATGTGCGGAAGGACGCAACTTTCTCGCACGGGACGGATGGCCACCGAAATGATTGCACGTCGTGTCATTCGTTTCCGTCAGGTAATTGGAAGATCGTTCGTTCGGAAAACACTGCGTTCCCTGACATCACAGACTATCCCAGGCATGAATCATGCGTGAATTGTCATCGACAGCAGTTCTTTACAGGCCGCTCGCCGCAGATCTGCTCCGTCTGTCATCAGGTGACCTCACCTGATGGAGGTGTGAGGCACCCGTTTCCAAACCCAAGAGAGATCTTCGATAAGAGTCCGAAAGCGATCGGTCATGATCCGGCATTTGCGGTCTTTTTCCCTCATGACAAACACATCGGGATCGTCAGCGGATATCCGAAGCCAAAACTGAACGGTGCCTTTGTGAATGTCGCTCTGAAGGCCGACGAAGCATCCTGTGCGGTCTGCCACAGCACGATCGCCCCGCAGGGTGATTCCGTTGACGAATTTGTCACCCCTCTGCCCAAAAACTGGGGCACGCGATACTGGCTGAAGAAAGGCACGTTCAAATCGGCCCCGACCGGCCATCAACAGTGCTTCACGTGTCATTCGGCCGAGGGCGGCATGGCCCCGACACCGGCGGAGTGCGGTACGTGTCATAAGCCGATACAAACCAGTCCACGAGCAGATTTTGACCCGCAGTTGGCGGCAAAGATCACAGGGCTGGAGCGCGGAACACAGTTGATCTGGAAGCAGCGCATTTCCTCGGGAAAATACAGGCACGATTTTGCGATGCATGCGGATCTGGAATGTTCCACCTGTCACACGGTCGAGTCAATAAACACCACGGACCCGATCTCGGCCCGCGTGGCAATAGGCACATGTGCGATGTGCCACGTAACAGCCACGGCCGCGGACGGCGGTGTGGTGAATATCGAGCTTGAAGAGAGGAAGAAGAATCAAAAGTTTGATTGCGTGATGTGCCACATTACGTTTGGCCGACGACCGATCCCTGAGTCGCACAGCAAGGCCGTAACGGGAAACTGAACTAGCCATGCCATCACCAACCGAGGAAATTCGGAATCGCGGCAAATTGCTGCTCGCCGCGCTTGCCGTCACGATCTTTATCTCGAGTTTCCTGTTTTCGTGCACAAGCTCCGTCGTTGAAAAGAAGGAGACGGAAAGCCCTTTCAAACCGCTGCCCGAGAACATGGTCTCCACCGACGAGATGGAAGACGTAGATTTCTCGAGGTTTCGTCACGACAACGAACGGCATCAGGAGATCCCGTGTCTGCTCTGTCATCAGCAACGGGACGAGGCGTTCAGGCCGAGGTTTGCGTCGCACACGCCCTGTGCGGGCTGCCACACGCCCCAATTCGAGGACAAGACGCATCCGATCTGCTCTACATGCCACACAGGGCCTGACACGGCCGAACTCAAGCCCTTTCCGGCGATCAGCAGCTTTCGGACGAAATTTGACCATCCGGCGCACATTCGCTTGACGTCATGTTCGACCTGCCACGCGACTCAGGCCGACGGGATGACAGTGCCCTCGGGCGGCGATGCCCATGCGTCATGCTTCACTTGCCATACCGCCGATAAGGTAGTCGGCGATAGGAATATCGGTTCATGCTCGACCTGTCACGAGCCCGGTGCGGCCGACCGCATCGTTGATTCGTCGGCCGCGATCGGGTTCAATTTCGACCATAAGAACCATTCGCGGGTCTCATGCGACAACTGCCACCGGCCGCTCGGCGGCAACAACATGTCTGAGATCACTGTTTCGGAACACAAGAATCTCGCGAACAGTTGCTCTACCTGTCACAACTCAAAGCGGGCTTTCGGCCCGTCGCGCATGAACGATTGCCGACGTTGCCATACGGAACTTCCGTCGTCAACGCGTTTTGGCGTGCAGTTTAGCCACGCGGTGCACGCTAAGGATGACTGCGCTTCGTGTCATAAGCCGGCGGCGGCGAATTTCTCAGTCCCGAATACCCAGAATGCGCACGCGACGTGTTTCCAGTGCCACGCGCCCGGGAAGCAGGCGGCGGCGAAGAGCACCTGTTTTGCCTGTCACAAGATCGGCGGTGGACTGGATATAAAACCATCGCGCGCGGTCATACCGGGCAACTTCGCGCACTCTAAACACGAATTCATGGGCTGCGATTCGTGTCACTCTCCTGCGGGCGGACGGATGACCGCGCCTACCGTCCGAATGCACAAGGCACAGGGTGCCGGCACATCGTGCGCCACGTGTCACGACAACCAGGGAGCGTTTGGCGAGGATTTTGCGAACTGCAGGAGGTGTCACGTCGGCGGGCAGTTTAGCCGATAGATAGAAATAGGGAGGCGTTATGAAAAACACCCTGAAGCTGGGCCCCGCATGTGCGTTTCTGGTTATTTCAGCAGTTTTTGTGTTCAATTACGTCGGGCGTTCAGCCGCTCAGGACAACGCTTCCACGCCGCCCGCGCCAGCAAGGTCGCATTCGGTAAAGCTCGAGTGCGCAGGATGCCACGGCCCGGGCACGACGCTGCCAAAACTCGGCGAGGGTGAGCAATTTCACAAGGATGCTCATCGTCAGTACTTGTCGAGCGTCCACGCCAAACTCCAAGAGAACGGGAAACCGGCGGCTGTCTGCACGGATTGTCACACTGTTGGCGGCGACATGACGACGGACTTTCCTCCTGACGATCCCCGTTCGACCGTGTACGCCTCAAAGCAGGAGCAGACGTGCGGCAAATGCCACGAGAACGCGTATAGTTCGTTTCACGAGAGCATTCACGGCCGGCTTTTGGATCAGGGCGACACGCGAGCGGCCTCATGTTCAGACTGCCATGGCCGGCACACGATCCAATCAACCAGGGCCGATAACTTTCGCCTGGATCGCACACACCTTTCGAACGTCTGCAATAAATGTCATTCAGGGATCGTTCCGCAATGGGAAACGAGCGCGCACGGCAAGGCATTCAAGAACGGCAATCCAAAGGCGCCGATGTGTATCGATTGTCACGAGGCGGTATCACACAAGCCTTCACCCGCGACGATCCGCGACTTTTCGATGCACATGATAAACCGCTGCACGGAATGTCATGAGGCTCAGAAACCTACATATCGCGATACGTTCCACGGGCAGGCGACAGCCCTTGACTATAAGCTGGCGGCCACATGTGCTGATTGCCACACGCCGCATCATAATCTTCCGGCGTCGGATCCGATGTCGTCCGTCAACCGTGGAAACGTGGTGCAGACCTGCGCGACCTGTCATCAGAACGCCACGGCGAGCTTTGCATCGTTCAATCCGCACCCCGAGCCAAATAATCCGGACAGAGGCTTTTGGACATATTCGGTGAACACGTTTATGAAGTGGCTGCTCTTGATCGTGTTCGGCTTCTTTGGTGTTCACACCGTGCTTTGGCTCCAGAGGTCTATCGTCGCGATGATCCGGGGCGAAACGCATAAACGCATTCGCGAAGAGGAAGACCAATGGGTCGAACGCTTTCCAAAGCGCCATCGGATAACGCATGTTTTGATCATTGTCAGTTTCCTGGCATTGGCCGCGACCGGTCTGCCGTTGATGTATTCGTTCACTGACTGGGGCAAATGGCTCGTCGAGATCCACGGCGGGCTAGGCGTGACTAGATTCATTCACCGACTGGCGGCGGTCATTACCTTTGTATATGCGGGGTATCACCTGTTCTTTCTGATCAGAAAGGCGTTTGTTGAGCTCGATTGGTCGGCTTTCAAGGGCCCGACGACGATGATCCCTCGTGCAAAGGACGTCAGTGACGCGTTCCAGATGTTCCGCTGGTTCCTGTATCTCGGGCCGAAACCGAAGCTGGACCGCTTTACATACTGGGAGAAATTCGACTACTTCGCCGTATTCTGGGGCGTGCCCGTGATCGGGCTTTCGGGGCTAATGCTTTGGTTCCCGAGCTTTTTCTCGCGCTTTCTGCCCGGCGAGGCGCTCAATATCGCGATGATCGTTCACAGTGAGGAGGCACTGCTTGCGACGGCGTTCATCTTTGCGTTCCATTTCTTCCATAATCATCTGCGGCCGGAGAACTTTCCGATGGACCTCGTCATGTTTACCGGCCGTGTGCGGCTTTCGTGGTTCAAAGAAGAAAGGCCCGTCGAGTATGAACGCCATGTGGCCGATGGAACGCTCGACGGCATCATCGTTCCGCCGCCATCCAAGTCATTTAGGGCTGTCGCGCGTGTTTTTGGGTTTGCCGCATATTTTCTCGGGCTTTTTCTGGTGATCGCGATCTTCGTGACATTATTCACGGTGAAGCACTAAACTGCGGTATTTTTCGCGCCTTTCGACAGCTCCGTTGTCGAAAGCCCGTATTTTCGGCACATTCCGACGGATGGCCGCGGGCCTGGCTTGGCATATTGATTGCATTGAGATTGGATAGCGGCGCGGTTGCAATGCGCCGGAAAGAAGTATCTATTCAGGAGGATCTCATGAAAAGCAATCGTATAAAATTGTTAACGATCGTGGTCTTTGTGATCTTGATCGGGCTATTAATGATGTTTCGTTCAACTCCGGCCAGAGGGGCTGGGCTGCCGGACGCGACATCTGACCTTTACAAAGCGAAGTGTTCAATGTGTCATTCGCCGGCGGCTGCGAAATTCTATGACGCTGCGAAGCCGGATGAGGAGCATGTCCACGCCATCCTCGCGGGGAGGAAGGGCGAAAAGCCGCCAAATATGCCGGCATTCGCGGATAAGGGCATCGACGAAAGCTCGGCCAGGGCTTTGGCCGAATATATGAGGAGCCTGCGACAGACCAAGTAGCCCGGTGCGAGCCGGACACCTTTTGGCCTGAGTAGGGCTGTCAGTTGGCGATCCGACTGGCAGCCTTGCTATATCAATAACAACGACCAGACGAAGGTAAATCTATGCGGGAAACAAAAACCCCAGAAGTAACTCAGTCAACAACAGATCCACCGAGAAGGATGTCGTCGGGACTGCTGCATAACTATATGAGTTTCGTAGGGCTGGCGATCGCGGCGGCTGCCCTTACGAGCTTTGCACTGCTGGTTCTTATAGAGGTTATCGGCGAGGCTGAAAACCCCTACGCCGACCTGATAACCTTCATCTTCGTTCCATCAGTGCTGGTTCTCGGACTGCTCATTGCAGCCTTTGGAGCACTTCTCGAAAGGCGACGGC
>JAGOWF010000141.1 GCA_018060305.1 Pyrinomonadaceae bacterium | reverse complement strand
CCGGGATGGACGGTTCAATGTTTACAGCGGCGAAAGAATACGGAATAACTGATAACTATTAACTGACAACTGCGGGCAAGAATCTAACCGTTATCAGGTTTTAGTTATCAGTTATTGCGAACCGGAAAACGTGAGAGATCCAGAACTAAAGGTTATTCCGCCGCCACAGGTTTCGGCCGGCATGCACGCCGTCACAAATGCCCTTAGGCACGTCTTTGGCAAGATGGGCGTCGTGCGCGGCACGCGGGGCATGCTCAACCTCAACCAGAAGGGCGGCGTCGATTGCCAATCCTGCGCGTGGCCCGACCCTGACCATAGGTCGATCAACGAGTTTTGCGAGAACGGGGCTAAGGCCCTTGCGGATGAAGGAACGACCAAGCGGATCGGACGGGAATTCTTCGCGCAACATTCGGTCGCAGATCTCGCGTCGCAGACGGATTTTTGGCTCAACAGCCAAGGCCGCCTGACCGAGCCGCACGTTCTGCGTGAAGGCGGGACGCATTACGAGCCTGTGTCCTGGGCTGAGGCGTTTTCGCTGATCGCGGAAAAGCTAAATTCGCTGGCGTCGCCCGACGAGGCTGTCTTTTACACATCGGGCCGCACGTCGAATGAGGCGGCATTTCTCTACCAACTTTTTGTGCGGCAGTTTGGGACAAACAATCTGCCCGATTGCTCGAATATGTGCCACGAATCGACGAGCGTCGCACTCTCGGAGTCTATCGGTCTCGGCAAGGCTACGATCAGGCTCGAAGATTTTGAGCGGACCGATCTTGTCATCGTCATCGGCCAAAATCCGGGCACGAACGCGCCCCGAATGCTCTCATCGCTCGCGGCCGCCAAAGCCGCAGGAGCGAGGATGATCGCCATCAATCCGCTTGAGGAAGTCGGGCTGACGAGCTTTGTCGATCCAAATCCACAGCACGGCAACCCTTTGTCATTGTTAGGTTTACGGCCCACGAAGCTTGCCGACCTGCATCTCCCGGTACGGATCGGCGGCGATATGGCGGTCGTCAAAGGGCTGATGAAATCGCTCCTTGAGGGCGAGCGAGCGGCACCCGGAACGGTGTTTGACCAAGAGTTCATTTCTGTAAAGACTGAAGGCTGCAGCGAACTGATCGCCTCGTTCGATGCGACCTCGTGGGACGACATCATCTCAGCCAGCGGCCTTGGCCGCGCCGGGATCGATGAGGCGGCGGCGATGATCGCCGCTTCGCGTTCGTTTATCACATGCTGGGCCATGGGCGTGACACAGCATATTGAGGCGGTTGCGACGATTCAGGACATCGTGAATCTGCATCTGCTGCGCGGGGCGATCGGCCGGCCCGGAGCGGGGCTGTGTCCCGTCCGCGGCCATTCAAACGTGCAGGGCGACCGGACGATGGGCATTTGGGAGAAGATAAATTCCGTGTTTCGCGAGAACCTCGAACGCGAGTTTAGCTTTGAGACGCCCGAGCATGACGGATTTGATACCGTCCAGTCGATTGCCGCGATGCGTGATGGGCGGGCGAAGGTGTTTTTCGCGATGGGCGGCAATTTTGTCGCTGCGTCGCCGGACACCGAGGCCGTCGCGGTCGCGGTAGGGAACTGCGACCTGACCGTTCAGGTCATTACAAAACTCAACCGCACCGCGCTGACGCCGGGTAAGACGTCACTCATCCTGCCCTGTCTTGGCCGAACGGAGATCGACCGGCAAGCGTCGGGCGAACAGTTTGTCTCGACAGAGAGCACGATGCTGAATGTGCAGATGTCGAAAGGCATTTTCGAGCCGGGATCACCGCACCTGCGCAGCGAGGTTTGGATCACGTCGCAGTTGGCAAAGGCCGTGCTCGGGTCACGGTCAACTATCGATTGGGACGCAATGTGCGGCGATTACGACCGGATCCGCGACGTGATCTCGCGGGTAGTGCCGGGCTGCGAGGATTACAATCGGCGAATTCGGGTTCCCGGCGGATTCTACATGCCAAACCCGCCGAATGAGGGCCGTTTTCCGACGCCGTCAGCAAAGGCCCTTTTTAGGGCAAGTCGCTTGTCGAAACTCGATCTGCCGCCCGGCCGTTTGCTATTGACGACTATACGGTCGCACGACCAGTTCAACACGACGATCTACGGACTCGATGACCGATATCGCGGCATCGATGGCGGACGGAAAGTGCTGTTCATCGGCGAGGCCGACATTCTCAAGCACGGCCTGACGGCGGGCCAGAAAGTCGATATCACGAGCCATTTTGACGACGGTGAGCGGCAGGTAAAAGGCTGGACGGTCGTGCCGTATAAGATGCCGCCCGATTGCGTCGCGGCGTATTTTCCCGAGGCAAATCCGCTAATCCCGCTCGGCAGCACGGCGAAACGCAGCGGCACGCCTACGTCAAAGTGCGTGATCGTATCGGTCAAACCAAGCCCATGACACGTATCGATACGTTCGTATTGATCGGCGGCCGCTCGTCGCGGCTTGGCCGGGACAAGGCGTTTGTCGAGTTCGGCGGCGTGACGCTGGCCGCGCGTGCGGCGAGAACTATCGAAGCGGCGTTTGGCGATGCCCGCGTGACGTTTGTGGCCGGTGGCGATTCGCAGTTTCCGAACGACGCGGTTGCGGCTCTTGGGCGACCGATGATCGCCGACCTGCGGCCGGGCTTTGGAGCGTGGAGCGGGCTGCATGCGGCTGTCGCGGATGCTCGCGGCGAATGGGCGTTGGTGCTGGCGTGTGACTATCCCTTCGTTTCTGCCGAACTTCTCCGACATCTCGTCACTTGCGTAACGGACGATCATGATGCCGTCGTTCCCGTCCAGAGCGACGGACGGCTCCAGCCGTTGTGTGCCGTATATAGAGCGAAACCATTAGTCGCCGAGATCGAGGCCCTGATGGACAGCAGCGGTGCGATGCCGCCGCTTGTGGTGTTTCTCGACAGGAAACAAACGCGGCGTGTCGAAGTTGACGAGTATCTAACATTCGGCGATCCCGACAGGCTTTTTGCCAACATCAACACTCCTGCAGATCTGAAATTACACGAGTTTAACGAATAAGAGCGCTCAAATTCGTGTCATTCGTGCAATTCGTGGCTAACTTCCTTTTGTGGCAAAATAGCATAGGATGCATATCGGCGACGACAAATTTCACGAGGAGTGCGGCATATTCGGCATCTTTGGCCACGCTGAGGCTTCGACGCTGACGCAGCTTGGGCTGTTTGCCTTGCAGCACCGCGGACAGGAGGCGTGCGGTATCGTTTCGGCGGACGGCGACGACCTGATCCAGCAGCGCGGCATCGGGCTGATCGCGGATGTGCTGAATCCCGAGGTGCTGACAAAATTGCCCGGCACCGCGGCGATCGGCCACACGCGATACTCGACGGCGGGCAAGAACACGATCAAGGAAGTGCAGCCGTTTCGCGTAAAGTGTCAGCACGGACTGATCGCCGTCTGCCACAATGGCAATCTGCCATTTGCCGAGGCGCGACGCCTTGAACTCGAACGCGACGGCGCCATCTTCTCATCCACCTCCGACACCGAAACGATCCTGCACGGCATTGCGCGGAGTAAGGCCCCGAACGCGGTGGAGGCGATAAAGAAAGTCCTGGCCGATACCGAAGGCGCGTTCTCGCTGCTTTTCCTGACGACAGATGCGTTGATAGCGGTGCGTGACGCACGCGGATTCAGGCCGTTGGTGCTGGGCAAATATCAGGACGCGTGGTGCGTCGCTAGCGAGACGTGCGCCTTTGACCTGATCGACGCGGAATACGTTCGCGAGGTCGAGCCGGGCGAGATGGTCATTATCGACAAACGCGGGCTGCATTCGTCGATGCCGTTTGAGACGAAGCCGCACGCGGTATGCACGTTTGAGCATGTGTATTTTTCGCGGCCGGACTCGATCATTTTTGGCCGTTCGGTGAATCAGTCACGGCATATGATGGGCAGGCGCCTAGCAGTCGAACATCCCGCGGACGCCGACATCGTCGTGCCTGTGCCGGATTCGGGCGTGGCCGCGGCCATCGGTTACTCGGCACAGTCGGGCATACCGTTTCGGCAGGCGATCATTCGCAATCATTATGTCGGCCGCACATTTATCGAACCGACGCAGAACATTCGCTCGTTTGGCGTGCGGCTAAAGCTCAACCCGATCAAGGACCTGATCAACGGACGTCGCGTGGTGTTGGTGGATGATTCGATAGTGCGGGGCACGACCTCTAAAAAGATCGTCCAAATGGTCCGCGAGGCAGGGGCCGCTGAGGTGCACATGCGAGTGTCGTGCCCGCCCACCACGCATTCGTGCTACTACGGTGTCGATACGCCCGACCGCGAGCAGCTTATCGCCTCGCACACGCCGGTTGACGATATCTGCCGCCAGATCGGCTCCGACAGCCTCGGCTACCTGTCATTGACGGGCATGCTCGAATCCATCGGGCTCGACCCCGCAACGACCTGCTCGGCGTGCTGGACGGGTAAATATCCTACGCTGATCGCCAACAGCGAAAGCGCCGCAAGTTGAGCTCGGGCTTATTTCTTGATGTAAGGATCGAGCAGCTTGAGCCATGAGCGCTCGGCACGTCTGTGTTCCTCGCCGCAACGCACGGCACGGTCATTTGGCAGAGTATTGGGGCCAACCATCCACGCATTCGCCTTTTCGTTGCTGCCGTAAACGAGACAGATCATATCGTAGAACCGCGTCTTGCTGAATGAATGTTCGTCCCAATAGGCCATGTCATTTGGGTCCTGATCGCGGCTTGCGATGTCGAATTCAAGGGCAGCGTTAATTGTGCTCTGCGTGCCCTCGTCCGTGCCGTCAAGCATTAGTATCGTTGCAAGCTGATCGACGGCATCCTCTTCGCGGCCGGTTGCGGGCAATTCCCATACGTCTATCAGGCAATGGCCCAGTTCGTGAAAGAGCGTCTGCACGAGCGTGTCTACGACCATCGAGTCAACCTTTTCCTGGTCCTTTTCGATCGTCTTGAATTCGGCTTCGTATTGTTCGAGCAGTTCGTAGCAAAAGGTGATCTCCGAGGCGTCAGGACTGTAAAACGCATTCGGTTCGCCGCAGGCATCCATGTTGATATAGATATTCTTTGGCATGGCGAGCAGTTCATTCAGTCCGTCAGCGACCTCCTGAAAGACGTCCTTCAACTCCTTCGGCATGTCCTTCTTCGGGTCCTTTGCCTTGGTCTTTGGCGAGAATCCGACCTTAAAATCACCCTTGTCGAGCGGATGCCTGACCGGCGGCTTGGCCGGCGACGGCGCCGGCTGCGGATTCTTTTGTGCGATGAGTTGGACGGCCCCGAATAGAACCGTCAATACGATCGATGCGCAAATGCGCACGGTTGTGTTTTTCATATGACGCGAACGCTCCCCTGTTCTTGATATGATGGATTTCTCGATGAGTATATTCTAAGCGTTTCGCCAACGCAAAATGGCGCCCGTCAATAAGCCACGCTGAGTCTGGCCGTCAAGACAATGGCGTGCCAAAAGCGATCCCCGGTCAATCTCTCATAGCCTCTCTCGAACCTACATGTTCTGCTTTCAACCACAGAAACCGGCCATCTTTTTTTTGCTGTCAACATTACGACGCAGGCAGCCGTTAATCGATCGCAAAAACGAGGGGCGTGACCATTCCTGACCGTTTTGCGCGGATGTTTATTACAAAGACATCGCCGGGCAGGTTTGAGAACGAGATGTCGCCGTTGAGGCGGACGCGGGCGTAGCGGCGTTCGAGCGTCGTCGGGTGGATGAGTTCGACGATCGTGCCGGCGTATCGGCTCGTCGGGCCGCCCGGGCCAAAGCCGCTTAGCACAAACGTGCCGACCGCCGTGCTGCTGAACGCATTGGTATCGTGAGCGCCAATGTCGATATTCGCATTGAACGGATTCCTGCGAAATCGATGCTGGTCGAGCCGTCCATTTGGGATCTGAATGCCCGGCAGCGTCGGGCATTCGGCTGTCCGAACGCACGGGTCGCCGGTGAGTATGGCCGGGCTGCCGGTGAGCGGAGCAAGCGTGTCGGTCTGGCCGCCGTTATCCGCCAACGGGGCGAGCATCGGGTCGATGATGTCGTTATTGCTCACCTGATCGCCGTTGACGCCGTTGGTAAAGCCGGTGCTGCCATTGGCGGCCGTGACGATGTTGCTGCCGCCCGAAATGAACGCACCCTGCAAACTATTGCCGAGGGCCGAATCCCGGCCGATTATCGTGTTTATCACGCGAATGGTGCCTTGAGCGTTGCTGAGGATGCTGTTGACGGCCTGCGTGCCGATGTTCTCGTTGATCGTATCGTTCGCGAGCATCAGGATGCCTTCGTTATAGATCGCGCCGGCGGATGCGCCCGTGTTGGCGGTGATCGTAGAGTTTGCTATCGACATCTCGTGCGTGCTGCCGACGTTCGCGATGCCCGCCCCTGTCGTTGCGGCGGAGTTAGAGTTGATCAGGCAACGTGTGATCGTCAACCTGCCCGATGAGAATATACCGCCGCCGAGCTGTGCGTGATTTCCGGTAACTGCTGAGTCCGCAAGATTTACAACGCCGCCAGTCTCGACATACAATCCGCCGCCGAACAGGCCGTTGCCGCCGGAGATCGTGATCCCGCGAAAACCAACGAACGCCTCTGTCTGCGGAATGTGAAAGATGCGGAAATTTGACGCACCGGCAGCCCTGCGGACCGTCAAACGCCGTGCTCCGGGGCCGACTATGTCCAGATCCTGATCGATCAATAGCTCACCGAGCGAAAGGTCGATCATGGATGGGTTCGGCAAGTCAAAAATGATCGCGTCGCGCGTCGAATTGGCGTTCGTTTCCTCAATGGCCGCCCGCAAAGTGCATTGCCCAACGGCATCCGCGCAAATGCGGTCGCCCGTCTGCACATCGTGAGTATCGCCGACATTGTTCACCGTCAGTAAGAGCCCGTTGACATCCTGAGCAGAAGCCGAAGCGCAGAAAAAGGCAAGGACAGCCAACCCTTGTATGAGATATCTGACGTTCATTACGGTCGTATGACGGGTCATTTTAGACAATGGCTGATTCCGTTATATCACAGGCGTCAAGTCAGAACCGGGAGCGGCAGCGACCGGATTCCGGCAAGTAACGGCAGTCACGAGTGAAGGCGACGCCTTGACCCGCTCCGTCACAAACGTCGCAACGGCCATCATGAAGGAATCCGGTCGCTACCGCTCCGGGTTCTGACTTGATACCTGCCAACGCGATCCTTCCAATCTTCATCAGAATATCGTAAACTGACCTTCCTCAGTGTGGGGGCGACAGGCTTCGACAGGGGCTTGTATAGATCTTTGAGT
>JAGOWF010000140.1:5919-7283 GCA_018060305.1 Pyrinomonadaceae bacterium | reverse complement strand
ACGGCGATTTTGAGGTGATCGAGAATGAGGATTATCTCAAGCTGCTACGGCTCTATCGCGGCGAGGCCCGGCCAGAGATGCTTCTTGAAATGATCGGCGACAAGGCCGACACGCTCGGCAACGCATCGCTCGGCTATGGCCTCGGCAATTGGTTTCTATACAATCGCGACAAGATACGCGCCCGGCAGATCTTTCGCAAGATCGTCAATGGCGATCAGTGGGCCAGTTTTGGTTTCATCGCGGCCGAGGTAGAATTAGCTCGCCTCGAGAAGCTTTGACAACTCGCGCTTTAGCAGCTTGCCGGTCGGGCCTTTTGGGATATCGGCAACGAAATGAACCGTCTTTGGACATTTGTAGTCGGCGAGATGTTGGCGGCAAAAGGCCATTAGTTCATCGGCTGTGGCCTTCGCCTTGAGCACGACAAACGCTGTAACTTCCTCGCCATACAATTCGTCAGGCACGCCGACGCAGGCAGCCGCTGCCACCGCCGGATGCCGATATAGAACGTCATCGATCTCGCGCGGATAGATATTCTCGCCGCCTCGGATGATCATGTCCGATTTGCGGTCGGCGATGTAGTAAAATCCGTCCGCGTCCCGATAACCGATGTCGCCTGTATGAAACCAACCGCCGCGAAACGCCTCGGCCGTCGCCGTTTCGTTCTGAAAATAGCCTTTGAAAATGTTTGGCCCGCGCATCGCGATCTCGCCAAGCTCGCCATCGGGAACTTCGTTATCAGCGTCATCTACAACTTTCATCTCATTGCCTATCGGCCGGCCGCATGAGCCCGGACGGCGTGTCGCATTAGGCGGATTGAACGTAGAGCGGCAGGTCGATTCCGACAGGCCGTAGCCCTCGATCACGAGCACGCCGAAAGCCTCTTCAAACTTTCGTAACACCTCCGAGGGCACCGGTGCCGAACCGCACATGGCAAACCGAAGAGTCTGGAGTCTTAAGTCGTGAGTCTTGTCGGCGTCGTGTCCGAACTCCAGACTTAAGACTTCAGACTCCAGACTTCTGGCTAACAGCATCGACAGCATTGTCGCGACCGAGCCAAACGAAGTTATCTGATATTTTTCGATGATGTCCCAGAAGCGTGAAGCTGAGAATTTCTGAGCGACCACCGTTGAGCCGCCTGCGTAGAGAGCGGACATCGTCGTTACCGATACGGCGTTCATATGAAAAAGCGGCATCACGGAGAGCAGCCGGTCGTCCGGCCCAAAACGCATCCACTCGGCGATCTGTCGAGCGTTAGCGATCAGATTGCCATGCGTGAGCAGGCAGCCCTTTGGCTTGCCCGTGGTGCCCGATGTGTAGATGATGACGGCGTCGTCGTCCGGGTCGATATCACATTCGCCCAGTTC
>JAGOWF010000140.1:0-5819 GCA_018060305.1 Pyrinomonadaceae bacterium | reverse complement strand
CGATCTGTCGAGCGTTAGCGATCAGATTGCCATGCGTGAGCAGGCAGCCCTTTGGCTTGCCCGTGGTGCCCGATGTGTAGATGATGACGGCGTCGTCGTCCGGGTCGATATCACATTCGCCCAGTTCTTCCCCAAATTCACGAGTCGAAGCGTCAACGTCGTCGAATCGAAGGGCGGAACCGCCCGCATAAGCGGGTGGAGTGGCGCTCGATATTAGTTCAAGGTTAGTCGCCCGCCGCGCGCCGCCACCTGCTGACGCAGGCGGTTCTGCTCTAATAGCCGACCCGACTAGCAATAGCTTCGATTCCGAATTGCCGGCGATCCATTCGATCTCTTCCGGTTTGAGCAGGGAATTGAGCGGCCCGGCGACGGCGCCGATCTTCCAGCACGCGAAGTACGCGATGATGTATTCGGGCGAATTGGGCAGCAGCAGGCTGACGACATCTCCCTTGCGAATATCATGAGCGAGAAGCATATTCGCGGCCCGATTTACGGCCGCGTCAAACTCGCGGTAGGTCCACGCGCGTCCGTCCTCCGCAGCAAACAGGAACGGTTTGTCGCCATGCTGTAAGACACGGCTTTCCAATAGGTTGCGGACGTTCTCTTTGCGTTCGGCCATTGTTTTTTTATAAGATTAGCATGTAAACAAGCGGTCCAGCATAGGCCTTCTCCTCACCATGGCAGGCTGATCCGACACCAATCGTGTAAAGGCAATTTACGGAATGCATCGCTTTCCGTCGATATTACTGAACTCTCGTTTAACGAATTATGCGAAAACTTTCATTAGCACTTTCCTTCATTATCCTCGTGGCCGGGGCAAACCTCGCGATCGCTCAGACATACAGCAAGTTGGCCGACGACACGATCAAATACGTCAAGGCGGGCACATTCGGCAAACCTGACGTTGCCAAAAAGACCGAGAAACTGGCGATCGGCCAGGTGCGAGTTCACTTCAAGACCGTGACTTCACGGGCGTCTGTGAATCGAGGCAACGCTGCGGACGTTACTGTCTATCTCGACAGTGACCTCACGACGGGCGATCTCGAAGAGATCACGAACGAGTTTTACCGGTCGCTCGCTGCTAGCCTTAGCAGGATCGGCATTCAGACGGCGTCATTCGACGCGGTCAAGGCGACCGAGTACTACATTGATCGGCTGGCGAAACGGGCCGACGACAAGAATGCCGATTTTGACGGAAAGAACGGCCAGGCTTGGGTGTCGGTAAACGCCTATGACGGGCCCGTCCTGTTTCGCTGGCGGCCGCAAGGGACGCCCGAGATAGTCGGTTACGGCCAGTTCAAAAAGCTGACCAAGACCGCAGAGACTGCCGGCGGCGACCTGATGATGATCGACGTGGTGCTCGATTTTGCGTCCATAATGCTGTCGGCGGACATCAAACAGGATCGGCAGGGATGGTTCTACGGCGATCCGTACTTTCATTCTGATTACAGCATCGGCGGGCTGATGAATGTGCCGGAAAGCTACGTTTACATGGTCAATGGCAAGAATAAGTTTGACACCTATCGCAGCGAATTGCCGGTGGCAGAGCGGTTCGGGTTTGCCGATAAACCTCGACAGGATCCGAGCAAGGCCGCACTCAGTTCGGCAAAGTATTTCAACGGTGAACGGCATTCATTCACTCCGCTCGTGATCACGGCAAAACGTGACCTCTATAAGCTCGCAGCCAAGAAGGTCCTTGCGCGCTATGCCGATGTTCTCGCTGAGAAATTCCGAGTCATTCGCAGTGGTGAAAAGCCGTCTGACAAACTCGTCGCGGACAAGCCGGCGGACAACACCACACTGCAGCAGGTCACCGAGCAAGCGAAAAAGAATAACGACACGACACCGATCACAACCGGAGAGATAACGGCGGCTGCGGCAGATGCAGAGAAGCAGGGCAAATATCAGCTTGCGGCGGATTATTACGGACAGTTGATCAAGCTTGATCCTAAGAGTGCCGAGTACTATTTCGCACGCGGAGCGTTGTTGTTAAATCATCTCGGAAAGCCAAAGGATGCTATCAGGGACTTTGACCAGGTTATTAAACTGACTCCGAACGAGGCTCTAGCTTATTACAATCGCGGCACGGCATATGTAAAGACCGAAGATTGGAAAAAAGCGAAGAAGGATTTTGACCTTGCGATATCGGGGCGGCCGGATTACGTCGATGCATATCTTAACCGCGGGATCGCATTGATCTATCTAAAAGACCTCGATGCAGCTCTGGCCGATTTCGACCGCGGCATACAACTGAATCCGCGGATTCCTAATCTATACCGAGCGAGGGCATTGGTCTATAAAGCCAAGGGCAACGCCGCGCTCGCCGCCGCGGATGAACTTAGGGCCGCGCAAGTTGAGCGGGGAAGGTAGAAATATGAAACTGATACGACCGATCGGCACCGTTCTTGTTGTTGGAACCGCGGCCCTCGCTCTCAACGCGCAGACGGCCGACGAACATCTGCAGAGATGTGACGCAGCTTATGGTAAAGCAAAGTATGCCGATGCCGTAAAGCATTGCACAAAGGCGATCGAGTCGAGGCCGGGCTTTGAAGAGGCCTTGATTACTCGTGCCGCCGCTCATAAGAACCTAGGCAATAATGACGCGGCTATTGACGATTATACCGAGCTGATCCGGGTGACCAGCGGCATGGCAATGGCGTACTTCTATCGTGCGGGGATCTTCCAAAAGCTCGGTCGAAATAATGATGCCATCGCCGATCTGACCGCTTCCATCACGAAAGAACCGAAGGGGCTCTTTGCTGCCCGGTCGTATTATCAGCGTGGCCAGCTCTATGACAAGCTTGGCAAAGGCGATGACGCTCAGTCTGACTATGGGAATGCCGTCAAATTAAAACCGGATTACGCCGAGGCCAAGGCAAGAATAAAGTATCCGTTTGGCGACCTGACGATCACCGAGGCAGCCAATCGAATAATCCCCGGCATCACGACGCCCGACCGTGATGCCCCGGCAAAACCTGGCCCGTTGCCAACGCCGGTTGTCGCGGTGAAGCCATCGACAACACCGCCATCGGCGGCCTCAGTTACCATCCCTTCGACGTGGAAACGCATGGTCCTCACGGGAACAGGCGTCAGCGTTGCTTCGCCCGTGCCCTACGTGCTAAAAAACGACAAGCCCGATCCGCTGCTTGAAGCGATGGAGGCGAACGTCGATTGGGATATGACCGACGGCGGCCTGTGGGCAACGGTTCGATATCAGAAATGGGATCAGAAATTTGCAAAGGTTCGAGATGTCCTTGAGAGCACGGTCAATATCATCTTTGACAACCCGAAGGCCGGCGCTCAGTTCGTAAAAGACACGACATTCCTTGGCGAGGCCGCTGCGGTCGTCGATCAGGAGCGGTTTGATACATACGACAAGAAGCAGGTTCGGCAGAAGATGATCGTATTTGGGAAGCCTGACGATTACACGCAGCTCAACTTTGTCCATCCGGCCGGCGACAAGGTCGCGGCGGCAAAGGTCGATCAGATCATCGCCTCATTCAAAAAGGAAGGCACCGTCGTGGCCGCCATCTCGAAACTGCCACCGACGAGTTGGAAGACATATAACTTTGGCGGCCTTCTCTTCGATTTTCCCGCTCCGCCCAGTCCTGAATCGTGCAAGTCGCCTGCCATGCCCGGCTCCACAAAGATCTGCGGCAAATGGGGCGACACAGACATGTCCATCGATATCACATATCGCAACTACGGAAATTCCGTCGTGCCGCAGCCCAGCGAGTTGGCGGCCCAACACCTCCAATTTACGAAAGAGATCGAGGCCGACGATACGGGCTACAAGGACTACCAAAACACGGCCTTCCCGATCAATTTAGGCGAGGCGGTAAAGGTCACGAATACAAGTGCGTTCAGCAGAACCGACACGATCTTTATCCGGCGCGGAAATGAGACGTGGCAAGTAAGCATCTGGCACTTTAACCGTTGGGACGGTGTCCGCGATGCCGTGCAGCACGTTCTCGGATCGTTCAAATTTAAGCAGTAGGTCAACTGATGCTAAGAATAAGTTCGTTTTTGTTGATTGTCTTCACCGTTTCTTTCGCCGCAAGCGCACAGACGTCTTCGCCGACGCCTGCTCCGGTTTATAAGGCATATGGTGAAGCAATGGCTGCGGGAAAGGCTGCCTTTGAAAAAAATACTCCGTCCGTTGCCGAGGCGGCGTATGACCAGGCGTTTGGGCTGGCATCGACTGACGATCAGCGATACGACGCGCTCACAAAACGAGGAGCGGCGTTTGAAAAGGTCGTGCGGTCCGTCCGGGCCGGCACGGGCAAATACGGCGGGACGACAAAGACGGTGGTCCTCTTTCCGGATGCCGTCGCAGCATATCGCAAGGCCGCAGAGTTGGCCGGTATCACGGTCGAGAAAAAGGCTGAGGCGATGATGCTGATCGGCGATATATATTCGAGCACTTACAAGAACGAGTATTTGCCTAAGCCGCAGTCCGGCGGCAAGGGTTGGAAAGAGACGGCTCGAGACGAATTTACCAAGATCATCAACCTGCCCGGCATTTCGGGCAATATGAAGGCACGAGCCCTGAACGCTCGAGCGAACGCATATACGACCACGCCGATATTCGGGAGCTTTGACAACAGTCAGGTCCAGGCGGCAGGCAAGGACCTGGATGCAGCGGTCAAGACTGAAAAGGCCTCGGACAAGGTCAAGGCGGACGCGCTCAAAGATCTTGCTGAGCTCGGGAAACGGATAAGTGACGTGAATACGTATTTTGGCGCCTACGACATGATCACAAAACTGCCCGCAGCCGATCCGGAACAAAAGATCGATGCCTACGATACACTCGCGATCCTGTATATCGACAACGCGAAACTCGCCGAGGCCCGCAAGGCCGCGAACGACGGCTTGGCGGTAGCTAAGGCTGTACCGGCCGACCGCGCAAAGCTCTATCGTGACCTTGCAGTAACTCACCTGATCGACCCCGCGAATAAGAGCGCGGATGGGCAAAATGCGCTCAAACTCGCGAATGCCGAGCTTGATAAAGCCATAAAGCCCCGTGAACTCAAGCCGGCTGATCGGGCCAAGATACTGATCTCGTTCGGCGAATACTTCCAGATGTTAAACGCTCCCTGGCGAACCGAAACGGCTGTCGCGCAGTATCAGAAGGTGCTTGCCCTTAAAGGCCTAACGAACAAGGAACTTGCCATGGCACAATACGGCATCGGCGAGGCATACCGCATCGCGGGCAAAAAAGCCGAGGCGATCGCCGCCTACGAAAAGGTAAGCAGTGAGAACGGCCAGTATCACAACTACGCCCAACAGCGCATTAAGGAAGTCAACACTCCCGCGAAGGCCCCAAATTAAGCGAGTTCAGCGACAGATTCCAACCTCGAAAGGCACGAAACGTGCAAAAATGGAGTAGAATTAACTACCGTTTTTGTCATATTTCGTGTTTTTTTGTGAGTAAAAGATTATGAGTCAAGCAGAACAGAGATCGTCGCTAAAGGGCGCGATCGAGAAACATCGTGAGTTCCTCTTTCCGGCCGTGGCAATGTATTACCAGGAGCCGATCGCTATCGTTCGCGGCGAGGGCGAAAAGGTGTGGGACGATCAAGGCAACGAATATCTAGATTGCTTTGGCGGCGTGCTCACCGTCAGCCTCGGCCACGGCGAGCCGCGCGTTAAAAAGGCGTGGATCGATCAGGTGAACACATTCGCACACGGCTCGACGCTTTACGCCAACGGCCCGCAGGGCGACCTGGCGGAGAAGCTGGCCGAGATCACGCCGGGCAAACTGAAGAGATCGTTCTTCACCAACAGCGGCACTGAGGCTGACGATACGGCCGTACTTG
>JAGOWF010000139.1 GCA_018060305.1 Pyrinomonadaceae bacterium | reverse complement strand
AGGGCCTTTGTCTTTACCTGCAATTCAGGTGTCCAGGTTTCCTGAGCGTAAACACCAACGGCAAGCACCGCCAACAATACAAAACTAACGACAGTCGATCTCATGATGAAGAAGCTCCTGATAACGAGTTGTTTAATGAATTTCCCCATCATTCTAGCCGAAGTCCCAGGAAAGTGCATCGTGCAGCAGTCAAAACGTGCAATCAGAGAGCCTCCCTCTCGCTCGGTGTTTCGTCTGCGGCATCTCTGCCGATAAAGCGGTTATTTTGTGGGTCCCTAGCCTTGACTGCACAATATATAGTGATAGAATTCTAGACGCTTCCGGTAGTCCTTGGGGGCATTAGCTGAAATCCAGATCGGTTACTATGTCGGACGTTTGTCTCGACGTTACGGCCGGATTGTTCTCAATCTTGCATTTCGAGGAGACAGATCAAAAGTGGAAAAGAAAGTTTTGGTTGCTACGTTGCTGGTTGCCGGAATGGTGGCCCTTTGTATCGTTTTCGATCGCGCGGCCGCGGGGGGCACTGTTTTTACGACGGGCTCGGCGGACGAAATTGAAACCGCAAAGCGGTTGAGTCTTCAGGTCCTGTGTTCGGCCGCTATGGCCGATGTTGACGAATTTCGCATCAAGCGGGTCGAGATCGACGGACTGCGGATGACCCATACACATGTCCAGCAGATCTTTAACGGAGTGCCCGTCTGGGAGGGCGAGGCGATCGTTCATCTCAGAGCGGACGGGACGCTTGCGCGATTGACAAACAGCCTCAAGCCGTCCATCGCTGTAAACACAACTCCCGGATTTACCGCAAAGGAAGCTGAGAGCATCTCGGAGAGCATTTATCGCGGCAACGCCCGCCAGACCGATCCGTCTGTGATCGAGTTATATGTTTTTCGAGACGATTCGCGTGACCACCTTGCCTACCGTGTTGAAACGCCTCGACTCGATGGCACCGAAGCTACGTCGGCGCCTGTCGTGTTTATTGATGCACATACCGGCGAGAAGTTATTCGCGTACGACAACCTCCAAACCGGCAGCGGCACCTCGCTCTACAGCGGAACCGTGACGATCGATACTAGTTCGACGGGCGGGACGTTCTATATGGAGGATCTGACGCGGCGGATGGGCACTTTTAACATGAACAATACCGGCAACACGTCAACCGGAACAGGCGGCACGCAGTCGCGATTTACCGACGCTGATGACAATTGGACTGCTACCAACGCGCGTGCGGGTGTCGACGCGCATTACGGTGCTCGTTGGACGTATGACTATTTTTTCCAGGTGCATGGCCGGAATGGCATTAACGGCAGCCAGGGGCCGGGGACGACCGCCGCCGCCGCAAACAGCAGTATCAGCCTAGTCTCGTCACGCGTTCATTTTGGCAGCAATTACAACAACGCCTTCTGGTATCAGAACAAGATGACCTACGGCGATGGCAATGGAACGGCGTTCTCGCCGCTCACGACGATCGACATCGCAGGCCACGAAATGACACACGGCATAACTGAGAACACCGCGAATCTAACCTATTCCGGCGAATCAGGAGCTCTGAATGAATCGATGTCAGACGTTTTTGGCGCCCTGGTCGAATCCTATGCCCTCGGCGGCGTGGTCAACAGCGATACATGGAAGATCGGTGAGCAGGCCTACACACCGGCCACGTCCGGAGATGCTCTGCGCTACATGGATAACCCGCATCTGGCCGGAAACGGAGGCTTTACCTCGGATGACGACCCGGATCATTATTCAGAACGATACACGGGCAGCAGTGATAGCGGGGGTGTCCATATCAACTCAGGCATTGCGAATCACGCCTTCTATCTCGCCGCAAACGGCGGCACACATCACCGCAGCGGAGTTATCGTGGCGGGAATGGGGACGACGAATGCCGCCCGTATCTGGTATCGAGCCATGACCGTCTATATGACGTCGAGCACGAATTTTTCGGGAGCTAGGACTGCGATGCTCAACGCGGCGACCGACCTTTTCGGTTCATCGAGCACGCAGTACAACACGACAGCGACGGCTTGGTGTGCCGTAGGTGTTGGCACCTGCCCAGGCGCAACACCGACGCCCAGCCCGACGGCCACGCCAACCGCGACGCCGACGCCGAGTCCCACGCCGGGAGGCAACCTCCTTATCAACGGAGGATTTGAGACCAGCGTTAGTCCATGGATCGGTTCCGGTTCAGGTTATTTTTACATTGCAAACGGAAACTACCCGCACGGCGGAACGGGCTACATTTACTTCGGCGTAAATAACAGCGTTTCTGGCCAGGCGTATCAGACGGTATCAGTTCCAGTCTCGGCAAGCGGTGCTTTGACTTTCTGGCTCAACGTCGTGTCGAGCGAGACTACTACTTCCGTCAAATATGACAAGTTGTTTGTAGAAGTGCGGAATGCTTCCGGCGCGCTCCTCGCCACGCTGGCGACGTACAGCAACGTCAATAAGGCCGCGGCCGGAGCATATACTCAACGGTCGCTGAACATGGCTGCGTATCGGGGCAAGACCGTCCGACTGCAGTTCCGTTCGACCACCGACAGTTCGCTATCGACGACGTTCCGCGTGGACGACGTCGATCTAAGATAGCCTAACAGTTCCCCCCTGTGCGAATATTAGGGATCGCTCCTCGTGGGCGGTCCCGTTTTTTCATGTTGATGCGGTTACTCGGTAAGATCTGGAAACGCATGCCGCGGCCGATGCGTGCTCGCGTTGCACGGAGTATTCAGGTCAAGTTTACCGTGTCGGCCGCCGCCGTTGTCACGAACGAGATCGGCCAGGTATTGCTGCTCAATCACATCCTGCGGCCTGATTCCGGCTGGGGCATTCCCGGAGGTTTTGTGGAGAGGGGTGAGCAGCCTGAGGCGGCGCTTCGCCGCGAGGTTCGCGAGGAAACCGGCCTCGATCTTGGTGAAGTCAGCTTGTATCGCGTCCGAACGCTCGGACGCCATATCGAAGTCATTTTTACCGCCCGAGGCTTAGGCGAACCGAAAGTACTGAGCCGCGAAATCACCGAGTTAGCCTGGTTTGACTTGACCGGCATGCCCGCCGAGATGAGTGTGGACCAGCAATTCCTCGTCCATAATGCCCTGCGGCAATAGCCAACAGCTCCGGATTCGCGTTCGAGCGATGCGCGATTGTATAATCGATTAGCAAGCAAAAGGAGAATTACGATGGTTGACCTTGTTCCGCCGCCTGAGACGGTGATGGATATCCTGACGGAAACCGGTGCGTATCGCCGCGGGCATTTTATTTACCCTAACGGCAAGCACGCCTCGCATTACTTTCAGATGCCGTTAGCATTGAGGCTATATGACACTGCTCGTATCCTCTCGGTGGGGCTGAGCAGGCTCTTTCGGATGGAAAAGACGATTGCCAGCCAACTGCCTAAAGTTTCGATCATCAGCCCGAGCCACGCCGGCATCATGGTCGCTTTTGGTGTTCGCGAGGCGTTAAGTGCTGAACAGACGTATTGGGCCGAGATAGAGGACGGCAAACGGCAGTTTAGACAGTATGTCGACGATTATGAGATGAACCCGGCTATCATCGTTGACGACATCAACCGCTCTGGCAGGGCGATCAATGAAACGATCGCGATAGTTAAGGCTCTTGGCGTGGAAGTTATCGGCATTGGCACTATCGCAAAATTTGACGACGCACCAACAGAATTTGACGGGATCGCGGCGAAATCGCTGCTCAGCTTTGACGTGAATTTTTATGACACTGAAGAGGAATGGCGCGGCTCGCGAAGCGCAAGCGACGCAGAAGTCGAGCATGTTAGGTTCTAACGGATAACTTCGACGTCTGTTTACAGTCAAATTGCGTGGCGATTAGCTAGTGCACGGTCCATCGTCACTTCATCGACATATTCCAGATCCGCTCCCACTGGCATTCCCATTGCAATTCTGGTGACCAGCGGCCCCAGTGGTTTTAGGAGACGGGCGATGTAATTCGCCGTTGCCTCGCCCTCGGTCGTGGGGTTTGTGGCGACTATTATCTCTTGCACCTCAACGCCGTCGTTGTTCTCGGGGCTAAGCCGCTGGATAAGGTTTTGCAGCATCAATTCGTCCGGTCCGATGCCACGCATCGGTGACAGAGAGCCGTGAAGGACGTGGTACAGGCCGCGGAACGAACGTGTTTTTTCTACAGCGACCAGGTTGTACGGTTCCTCGACGATACAGATGATCGAACGGTCGCGTTTTGGATTTGAACAATAAAGACAAGGATCGATATCGGTGAGGTTGTTGCAAGTGGAGCAAAAAACGATCTTTTGCTTGACCTCGCGAAGCGCGTCGGCAAACTGCTCGACCTCAGCTAACGGTCGCCGGAGCACATAAAATGCCAATCGCTGGGCGGATTTACCGCCGATGCCGGGCAGTCGTTTGAATTCGTCTATGAGCTTTGCAACAGGTTCTGAGTAGTCGAGCATCTGGGTGATAATTTAACAGGATGTGCAGGATGATCAGGATATAAAGATCATCCTGTTTATCCTGTGCATCCTGTTTGAGACCTACATCATTCCGGGCGGCAGCATGCCGCCGAGCTTGCCTTTGAGCGATTCCTCTACCTTACGGCGGGCCTCATTGAGAGCGGCAACTGTTAGGTCCTGGAGCATTTCGATATCGCCGTCCTTGATGAGATCAGGCGATATTTCGAGACTGACGACCTCAAAATCACCTCGCATAACGACCTTGACCGCACCACCGCCGGCGGCCGCATCGACCGTCATCTGTTTCATCTCGCGGCCCATCTGCTCCTGCATCTCCTGGGCCTGCCGCATCATTGATTCAAGATCCAATCCGCCCGGTAATTTCATCGAGATTCCCCCAATACTGACGTTATCTTATCAGACAGAACTTCGAGATGTCGTGCCCCGGCACATGATTACCGTCTGACGTTATCGTTTCTCGCGAAGGTCGACGCCGCCCGTAGCCGTGGCTTAGAATCCGGACATATCACGAAAGTTAAGGCATGATGCACGTTCGTGTTAAGATAGGACGTAAAGTTTGGTAACCGGCAGCGACCTTCCCGCACAGTCGCATGGGCGCGTCGCCGCTCGCTCAAGAGGCGAGGCGCGGCCGCCCCAGCCGGTTACCATCTCGCGTCTTATGGCGAATAAGCCGGTAACCAATGCCCTGACGATTGATTTTGAGGACTGGTATCAGGGTATCGAGATACCGTACGAACGGTGGGGCGAGTTTGAGGACCGTATCGAAATGGTCGGCGACAAACTCTTGCGCATCCTCGACGAGGCCGGCGTAAAGGCGACGTTCTTTATGCTCGGCTATGTGGCCGAAAAGCATCCTGAGATCGTAAAACGCATTGAGGCCGAGGGCCACGAGATCGGTACGCACGGATTCTCGCACACGCTCATCTACAATCAGGCGCCTGAGCTGTTTCAGCAGGAATTGACGCGCGCGATCCGTTTTCTCGAGGATTTGACTGGCAAAAAGGTTCTCGGGCACCGGGCACCGTTCTTTTCGATTACAAAAGACTCGCTCTGGGCGCTCGATATCCTCGGTGAGCTTGGCATCAAATACGATTCGAGCATCTTTCCGGTGTTGAATTATCGCTACGGAATACCTGACGCACCGCGATTTCCATACACGATCAAGCGGGAGAAACACGAGTTTGTCGAGTTTCCGATCTCGACGCTCAAGCTGCCGGGCTTTACGATGCCGATCTCGGGCGGGGCGTATTTTAGGATATATCCCTATCAGGTGACCAAGCAGTCGATCAAGGCGGTTAACCGTCAGGGTCAACCCGTGACGTTTTACCTGCACCCGTGGGAACTCGATCCCGATCACCCGCGCATCGACGTGCCGCGGCGCATCGCGCTGACGCACTATTTTAACCTCGGTGCGACCGAACGGCGGCTGAAGAAGCTACTGAGAGACTTTAAGATGGCTCCTATGCGCGACGTGTTGGGTATCGAGGAGGCGTCCGCAATAACTGATAACTGAAAATTGCAAACTGAAAATTAGTTATCAGTTATTCCGAAATGAAAATGTCAGCAGATTCACCATCGGTAGAAGATAAGGTCCGCGACCACTTTCACGACGACGCCGGTCGTTTTGACGCGATCTATGAGTCGAAAAAGGGCCTGATAGGCCGGTTTATAGATAATTGGTGGCGCGGCGTCGTCCAAAAGCGCCTTGAACTGAACGTCGAAAAACTGCAGCCACTGGCCGGTAAAAGGATCCTTGATGTTGGCTGCGGCTCGGGCCGTTTTTGTATCGCGTTTGCAAGGGAAGGTGCCGAAAAGGTCGTCGGTATTGACTTCGCTATAGGTATGATCGAGATCGCCGATAAACTGGCGGTCGAGGCGGGAGTTGGGGACAGATGCGAATTTATCGTTGGGGCGTTTCCCGACGATATCGACCGCTCGGATGCACCGTTTGACGCATGCACGGGAAACGGATTCTTTGATTACATCGAAAAGCCGGTCCCGATCATTGCGGCGATGCGCGTGATGACGAAAGGCAAATTGATAATGAGTTTCCCAAAGGCGGTCGAGTGGCGCGTTCCAGTGCGACGTTTCAGATTCTGGTTAAAGGGGACGCCACTGTTTCTCTATCGCCAGCAGCAGGTCCGCGATATTCTCACGGAAGCAGGCGTGACCGATTACGAGTTCATTTACCTCGACCGCGATTACCTGATTGTTGCCAATGTCTGATCCCGTCCGCGTTCTTCACATCATCACCCGAATGATCGTCGGCGGCGCGCAGGAGAACACGCTGCTGTCGGTCGAGGGCCTCGACGCGATGCCCGAATACGATGTTTCACTCGTGAGCGGCATTGACAAGGGCAAGGAGGGTGAACTGCTCTCGCGGGCCCGCGAAACAACGAATCTCATCGTGCTGCCCGAGATGAGCCGCTCGATAAATCCGTTTTCGGACCTCGTGGCGTTTTGGAAGCTCTATACATTGATCAAGAAGGGACGTTACCACATCGTCCACACGCACTCGTCCAAGGCAGGCGTCCTCGGCCGCCTCGCCGCGTGGCTGGCGCGAACGCCGATCATTGTCCACACCCTGCACAGTCTTGTCTTCCACGATTACCAGCCATGGCTGGTGAATAGGGCCTGGTGGCTGGCAAAGAAGATCTGTGCGCCAGTTACCGACTTCTATATCAGCGTGTCCGAGATCATCGTAAAAAAGGCGCTCGCCGCCGGCATCGCGGAGCCGGAGCGGTTTCGCACGATCTATAGCGGAATGGAGCTCGACTGGTTTCTCAATGCAAAATTCGACGCAGAGGCCGTAAAACGCGAATTTGGCATTCCGCTCGAC
>JAGOWF010000138.1 GCA_018060305.1 Pyrinomonadaceae bacterium | reverse complement strand
TATGTACAGGTTTAATAATTTTCGCCGCATGTGGATACGGATTTTCACCGATCTCAATGAAGCAATCATACAAACCGTTAAGTAGCTTATTCTTTATTCCACTGATCTCGTTCATTCTGATGATACAGTTTTCGGTCTTTGCTCAGAATTCCAACGAACAAGCCGACACTTTGATCAAACTCAACGCTTTTCTCAAGACCTTTGAAGGCGGGCATTACGGTTTTGTCGAGGTGACGAATGGAGAGTTGTTTATCCGCTACAAGAGCGGGCATTCGAGCAACTTTAAGCTCAGTGAGATTGCTGAGATCAAGATCCTGCAGAACGACTCGACGGGGACTCGAGTTGCGTTTATGTGTCGGAATAATCAGAGGTGCGTCTATTCGGGAAATACCTATTCCAACTATCCGAGTCAGCCGTTCACGACCAAGGTTCAGGCCAATGCTCAGGAACTTTATTCGCTGATGGAGAATGTCCTGAAGGCATTCCGGACGGCACCAACGACGAAACCGACACCAAAACCGCCGGCGGCTAAACCGCTCGCTTCGACCGAGCTAGAGCGTCCGAAAAAAGAGATCGATGCGCTAAAAAGCATCGAGGCCGTCCGGGCCACCACTCCAACGCCCATGCCGATACCAATCGTTTCCGTTCCCGCGGTTTTACCGAATACAGATTGCACGTTCATCGTTGCGGGCAAAGGCTGCGGTAAACTTGCACTCGGGGCGGCCGAGACGGATATCGAGTCGTTGATCGGTAAACCCGATGTCGTAGCTGAGGGCAATCATCGGTATTACGCTCATGGCATCGTGATCCGTTACACGCCGAGCCGTAACGTCGAGCAGATCTCGTTCATCAGAAATTCGCCGTATCGTGGTAAAACCTACAAGCCATTTGCCGGCAGTCCGGAGAGAAGCGTGGCGTGGCAAGCCAGCGTCCAACAGATCAAAGGCGCGTACGGTTCGCCGCAGAAACACTGGGACATAAGAAATCTGGCCGGCGTCAAGATCGATGAGCTAACCTACGGCAATATCAAGTTTGAACTATTCGAAGGCACGCTGCGAGAGGTCATTGTCGGAAATTTTGTAAAGACTGCCGCCGAGATCGCCGCCGACAAGCAATCGACCCAAGGGCCGTTGATGGCTAAAGCGGATCAGATCGTCGCAGAATATAAAACCATGCACGACCGGCTGGAGCGAAACCTGAGCGAGTACAACCGTCTCGCCGCGAAATATGCCGGCGAGATGCGGCTGCACCTGTCAGGCAGTGCATTTAAGACGAGAGAGGCGATGTCTCGTGTTGCGAGTGATTCTATCAACTCGATCGATACGTTCATAAAGAAAAACGAAGGATATCTCGCCCCGTCGATCAAGGCCCACCTAATGGAGGATCGGAATAAGTTCTTTGGCACGCCGTCCGGACAATGATGGGGATTCCCTCATGTAGCTTTACCGCCGAAAATGCTGTTTGTGGGTTAGAATATGGCACGACACCCCAAATGTTGACGAGCCTAGCCTATGAGCGAAACCATCCAACACGACGACGGCCGCGTTGAGTTGCAGCCGTATGTTCTCGACGAGATCGAGTCTTCGCCATTGTATAACGAGGACCTCGCTCCCGTGCCGATCCTCAAACGCAACTGGACGACGTATAACTACGCGGCGTTGTGGATCTCAATGGCCCACTGCATCCCGACGTACATGATGGCTTCGGGGCTGATCGCCGCTGGGATGAACTGGTGGCAGGCGTTGTTTACGATATTGCTTGGGAACACGATCGTGCTCGCGCCGATACTGCTCAATTCACATCCGGGAACAAAATACGGTATTCCGTTCCCCGTGTTTGCACGGGCGGCCTATGGAACGGTCGGATCGAATTTGCCCGCACTGATGCGTGCGTTGGTCGCATGCGGCTGGTTTGGCATTCAGGCGTGGATCGGCGGCGAGGCATTGCATACGTTCTTCAAGGCATTCATCCCGGGCTGGGAAACGCTGCTCGGCGGCCCTGTCGGCGGCCATACGCCGACGGTGTGGCTGTCGTTCCTGCTCTTTTGGGCGATGAACATCGCGATCATTTACCGCGGAATGGATCTGCTCCGGATCGTCGAGAATTGGGCCGCACCGTATGTGCTAATAATGACCGCGTTGCTGCTCGCGTGGATACTGTCTCAGGCCGGCGGCGTTGGATTCCTGCTCGACGAGCCGGGCAAGTTTCAAACACTTGGCGAATTCTGGCCAATCTTTGTGCCGAGTCTTACGGCGATGATCGGCTTTTGGGCGACGTTGTCGCTTAACATGCCCGACTTCACACGTTTCGGCAAAAGCCAGCGTGAACAGGTCGTCGGCCAGGTCGTTGCGTTGCCGACTACGATGACTATCTTCGCGGCGATGGGCATTCTGATCACCTCGGCGGCATTGATCGTGTTCCCGTCGATGGACCCGAAGGACGCGTGGGATCCTGTTAAACTGGTCGGCCAGTTCTCACAGCCGGTCGTAGTCGCGATCTCAATGTTTACGGTCGTCGTGGCGACGTTGTCGGTAAACATCGCCGCCAATGTCGTCTCGCCCGCCAATGATTTCGCAAACGCTTTCCCAAAACTCATCTCATTCCGCACCGGCGGCCTGATCACCGGCATCATCGGCATCCTGATGCAGCCGTGGAAGCTGCTCGCCGACCCGTCGGGCTATATCTTCGGCTGGCTCGTGGGTTACAGCGGCGGTTTGGGGTCGATTGCGGGTGTGCTGATCGCGGATTATTGGCTTGTTAGAAAAAAGGGCCTGAAACTTGCCGATCTCTATCGCACAAAGGGCGAATACGCCGGCTGGAACTGGCGGGCGGTCGCGGCAACGCTGCTAGGTTGCTTTTTTGCGTGGATAGGGTTGATAATTCCTACTCTTAGCGTGCTTTACGATTACGGCTGGTTCGTTGGTTTTGGTGTCGCATTTTTTGTTCATTGGGGACTGATGAAGGCCGTGCCACCCGTTGAGGAGGCAGTTTGATGGAAGCAGCAGCAAAAATGAAATATTCAACGGTCAAGAATTTTTTGAACGGAGCATTTGTCGAGAGCGGCGCGTCCGACTGGCTCGATGTGACGTCTCCGATTGACGGGAATCTGTTGTCTCGTGTCCCGATGTCAACGACCGCTGAGCTTGACGCGGCTGTCGCATCAGCGAAGGCGGCTGCCGACGGTTGGGCACATACAACCATCAAAGAACGGGTGCAGGTATTCTTCAAATACCGTGAACTGCTCGAAGCGAATCTTGACGAACTGACCGCGCTTGTTTCCGAAGAGAACGGCAAAACGTGGGATGAGGCCAAGGCCGAGGTCGAGAAATCGATCGAGCTGACCGAGTTTGCCTGCTCGATGCCGCAGCTTGTATCGGGCGAGATACTTGAGGTGTCAAAGGGCGTCGAATGCCGCACCGATCATTTTCCGCTCGGCGTCGTGGCGTCGATCGTACCGTTCAATTTCCCGCTGATGGTGCCGAACTGGACGATGCCAAACGCCGTCGTACTCGGCAACACGATGATAATGAAGCCAAGCGAGCTTGTGCCGATCTCGTGCCAGCGGATGGCCGAATTGCTCAAAGAAGCGGGCTTGCCCGACGGCGTTTTTAACATCATCAACGGTGGAAAAGAGATCGTCGAGGCGATTTGCGACCATGCCGATATCGAGGCTGTGAGCTTTGTCGGCTCGACCAAGGTCGCGAAACTCGTTTATCAGAGAAGCACCAATGCCCTTAAGCGATGTGTCTCGCTCGGTGGTGCAAAAAATCACCTCTTTGTCCTGCCCGACGCCAATCCGACAATGACCGCAACCAACGTCACCGCGTCAATGTCAGGCTGCGCGGGCCAACGCTGTATGGCGGCGTCGGCAATGCTCGCGGTTGGCAATGTTGACTTGATCGTTGACCAGATCGTCGAGGAAGCAAAGAAGGTCGTGCCCGGCATGAATCTCGGGGCCGTTATCTCGCAAGCGGCAAAAGAACGCATCGAAAATTACATTGCCGAGGCCGTCCGCGACGGAGCGAAGATACTAGTTGACGGCCGCAACACCACTGTCGAGGGCAAAGAGGGCGGCACATATGTCGGCCCGACCGTGATCGATCATGTGACGCCTGAAATGTCGGTCGCGACCGAAGAGATATTCGGCCCCGTCATCTCGATCATGCGCACCGACACGGTTGACGACGCGATCAAGATAGAGAACGCAAATCCCTACGGCAACGCGGCGTCGGTATTCACCCAAAGCGGCGGCATGGCCCGTTACATAATGGACCACGCATCAGCCGGAATGATCGGCGTCAATATCGGCGTCCCCGTCCCGCGCGAGCCGTTCAGCTTTGGCGGCTGGAACGATTCGCGATTCGGAGCCAACGACATCACGGGCAAGAGCTCGATAGAGTTTTGGACGAAATTGAAGAAGACAACGATCAAATGGAATCCCGAGGCGGGTGTAAATTGGATGAGTTAAGTTGCGCAAGCCCGCGCGTGAGCAAGGGCGAAACACTCAACTTGAATGTATCGCCCTTGCTTACGCGCGGGCTTCTGCAAAGAGTATTATGGCGAGAATAGTAAAGGGTGGGCTGATACAGGCCCATAATCAGAAGGAAGCGGACGCTCCGATCGCGGAGATCAAGAAGGCGAACATCGACCATCAGATGAAATTCGTCGAGGCGGCTGCTGGTCAGGGCGTGCAGGTGTTGTGTTTTCAGGAGATATTCACGACGCCGTATTTTTGTGCCGAACAGCAGACTCGATGGTACGAGGCGGTCGAACGCATTCCCGACGGGCCGACCGTCAAACTGATGCAGGACGTCGCCAAGCAGTATGGGATGGTGCTCATCGTTCCGATCTATGAGGAAGAGCAGACGGGCATCTACTACAATTCTGCCGCCGTTATCGACGCTGATGGCACGTTCCTCGGGACGTATCGCAAGACGCACATTCCGCACGTCAATCCCGGATTTTGGGAGAAATTTTACTTCCGTCCGGGCAACCTCGGCTATCCGTGTTTTGACACGGCCGTCGGGCGGATCGGGGTTTATATTTGCTACGACCGGCATTTTCCTGAGGGAGCGAGGTGTCTCGGACTGAACGGTGCCGAGATCATCTTTAATCCGTCGGCAACCGTCGCCGGTTTAAGCGAATATCTCTGGAAGCTCGAACAGCCCGCCCACGCTGTGGCGAATGGCTACTTTGTCGGTGCGATCAACCGCGTCGGCACAGAGGCCCCGTGGAACATCGGCGAATTCTACGGCCAGAGCTATTTCTGCGACCCGCGCGGCCAGATGCTCGCCGTCGGCACGCGCGATCAGGATGAACTCGTCGTCGCCGATCTCGATATGGACAAGATCCGCGAGGTGCGCAACACCTGGCAATTCTTCCGCGACCGACGGCCTGACGCATACGGTGCGATCGTGGCGGACTAAGAAAATTGCACCACTAGGGCACAAAGGACACAAAGTTATTTAATACAAGTCCGTTTGGCGAATGTGGCGACCAATTACTTTGTGTTTCTTCGTGCCTTTGTGGTGAATAACTCTTATGGCAGATAACTACTGCACACCTTTAGACATCACTCAGATCGAGCAGAACTTTGCCGAGATCAACCCGGCGATGTCTGCTGCCGAAGCGATGCAGGAGGCGAACCGCTGCCTGTATTGCTTTGACGCGCCGTGCACGCGGGCGTGCCCGACACATATCGACGTGCCGTCGTTCATCAGGAAGATCGCCAGCGGCAACGTGATGGGCTCGGCAAGGGTGATATTCGATGCTAATCCGATCGGAGCGACATGTGCTCGCGTGTGTCCCGTCGAGGTTCTGTGCGAAGGCGCGTGCGTTGAGAAAACGCTCATCGATAAACCGATCGAGATCGGCCGACTGCAGCGATATGCGACCGATCACGCGCTCGCGAGCGACAAGCAGATATTCACGAAAGGTGAATCCACAGGCAAGTCCGTCGGCATCATTGGCTCAGGCCCGGCAGGCCTGTCGTGTGCGACGTATCTGTCGCGGCTCGGTTACGACGTGACAGTTTACGAACGCCGCGAGCAGGCCGGCGGGCTCGACACCTACGGCATGGCCGAGTACAAAATGCCGCAGGCCGTGTCATTGTCTGAGGTCGAACACGTTGCGACAATGGGTGTCGAATTTCGATTGAATACCGAGATCGTCGCCGGAACGGGCGAAGAACTCGGTCCGGTCAATCACGTCGGTATCGATCTGCTTAAGCAGTGGCACGACGCTGTTTTTCTCGGTGTCGGCCTCGGTGAGACGAACAAGCTCAACATACCGGGCGAAGATATCGAAGGCGTTTACGACGCTCTAGCCTTTATCGAACAGGTCAAGACCCGAGATTGGAAATCCGTGCCGCTCGGCCGCAATGTCGTCGTCATCGGTGCCGGCAATACCGCCATCGACGCCGTCACCCAAGCCAAACGACTAGGTGCCGAAAAGGTCACGCTCGTATATCGCCGTACCGAGGCAGACGCACCGGCCTATGATTACGAACTGGAGCTTGCCCGTAAAGACGGCATCGAATTTCGCTGGCAAACGACACCGATCGAGATCATCGGCGACGGACATGTCGCCGCATTGAGGTGCACCACCGCGGATGGCCGCGATCTGGTCATCGAATGCGATCAGATCATCAAAGCCATCGGCCAGCAGAAAATGGCATCGTTCTTTAGCGATGTCATCGGCGTGACAACCGACGAGCGAGGCCGCGTTGTTACCAATGGCAATATGCAAACATCCGACCCGAAAGTGTTCGCCGGCGGCGACTGTGCCAACGGTGGTGCCGAGGCCGTCGATGCATCGCAAATGGGCAAACTCGCAGCGATGGGAATCCATGAAGCGTTGACCGGCGCGAAGGTCGAGTTCGCGGGTGCGGTTGTCCGCGATCCGCCAAAAGCCCCGGTCGATCCGAATCCTCATTAAAAGATATTCATTTATCTATATATGTCGGTATAATGAACATGGAGTTTGAATGGGATGAAAACAAGGAAGCCATTAACTTTCGAAAGCATGGAGTACGTTTTACCGAAGCAACCGAGGCATTTGACGATGAGAATGCCGTTGAATTATTTGATGATACTCACTCAGATGATGAAGTTCGATTTCAGATCGTAGGAGCCACAAATTCTCGCCTTCTTTTTGTGGCTTACACTGAACGATCAGGCAAAACCCGGATTATTTCTGCCAGAGAGGCCGACGCAAAGGAAGTAAATATCTATCATGAGCACAACCGATAAAGAACTTACCTACGTAGTTACTGAAGAGGAATATAAGGAGGGC
>JAGOWF010000137.1 GCA_018060305.1 Pyrinomonadaceae bacterium | reverse complement strand
AGTAAAACTCACCGATCGAATTGTCGCCCTGCAGGATGACACTGGGGTACTTCCACGTTATCGCCGAGCCGGTCTCGACCTGTGTCCATGAGATCTTTGAGTTGACGCCCCGACACGCGCCGCGTTTTGTCACGAAGTTAAAAATCCCGCCCTTGCCGTTCTCATCGCCCGCGTACCAATTTTGAACGGTCGAGTATTTGATCTCGGCGTCGTCAAATGCAACGAGTTCGACCACCGCCGCGTGTAACTGGTTTGTATCAAACTGCGGTGCTGTACAGCCCTCGTTATAAGCCACATAACCGCCTTCTTCTGCAACAATTAGCGTCCGCTCGAACTGTCCTGATTCCTGCGTGTTGATTCGAAAATAAGTTGAAAGCTCCATCGGACAGCGAACGCCCTTTGGGATAAAGACGAATGATCCATCCGAAAATACGGCTGAATTCAGCGCAGCATAATAATTGTCATTCACCGGAACGACCGAGCCGAGATACTTCTGGATCAGCTCAGGATAATCAGCTACGGCCTCAGAAAACGAGCAAAAAATGACACCGGCCTTCTTCAGCTTCTCCTTGTACGTCGTCGCCACCGAGACGCTGTCAAAAACGGCATCCACCGCCACGTTCGCCAGCATCTTTTGTTCGCTGAGCGGAATGCCGAGCTTCTCGAATGTCTTCACCAGCTCCGGATCGACCTCGTCCATTGAGGCCTTCTTAGGCTTTTGTCGAGGTGCCGAGTAGTAAGAGATGTTCTGAAAATCTATCTTGGGATACTCGAAGTTTGGCCAATCCTTAGGTTCCTCCATCTTGAGCCAATTTCGATAGGCCTTCAGGCGAAACTCCAGCAGCCATTCGGGCTCGTTCTTTTTGGACGAGATCAAGCGGACGGTGGCTTCGGACAGCCCTTTCGGGATGATCTCCGACTCGATGTCGGTGACAAACCCGTACTTGTATTCCCTGTTTTTGAGTAATTCCGTTGCCGTTGACATTTAATTTAAACTCTTTGCGGTTCGATCGTACGGTCAATTCCCCGGATCGAATGAAACATCGCATCAACGGCCTTTTCCGTCCCGACCATCTGCGCGAGCGTAATGCGAGAAAGCGCATTCTCGACGATCTCATGCAGACCGATAATGACTGGCCTGATGCCGCAGTCGCCGTTGTGGACGCAGGTCTCGCGCACACCTGTGTAACTGCCGCAATGTTTGTTTATCACCTCTTGGTCGAGCACCCTTATGATCTCGCTGAGACGGATCTCATTCGCCGGTCTTGCGAGCAGATAGCCGCCCTTAGTGCCTCGCGTCGACAGGACAAACCCGGCCTTGTTGAGCAGCCACATCAGCTTACCGGCGTTCGCGGTCGATATGCCTTCGCGCTCGGCAATCTGCGGCAGCGTCAGCGAGTCACCGTCTGCAAGATTGGCAAGCTGCACGAGGCAGCGAAGTCCATATTCCTCCTGTGCCGATATTTTCATGGCCCTCACAAACGGTCCTAACGCATAGTTAAGATTCGCAAAACATTATTTTTTTGTCAAGATTATGAGCAAAGATTTTTCGTGTCTAAAAGATCGACTCGTCGCATCGATCAGTCAGGAATTTGGGCCGTTCCGCCCAATCGTGACGGAATGAAGGCAGCCGTGATCGCCCCCCAATTCCCGTTCGCATCACGACCGCGGACATAAACGATGTGCCGCGACGGCGAGACCGTTACCGTTCTAACTACGGACTCGAGTGGCGAATTAAACGATCCGTCCTCGGCCACCATTGAGATCGGGACACCGCCACGCCAGGGCGGCACATCTACGTACACTTCTGCGCCGTTTACGAGTTGATTGCCATTAGAGCCATCGTTAACAGAGCCACGCAATAGATATGACTTCGAACCAGTCCGCGTGACCGTCAGCGTTTCGGTCGTCGGGCCCTCGGATGTCATATAGGGTGTTCGGGCGATCTTAGCCAGATACAGCAGGACCGGCTTGTTGAGGTTCCAAAAGTTCCCGTTAGTTCCGCCATCGATGCAGGTGTAGGCCGGCATAAATCCGCCGCACGTGCCGGAGCCGAGCCCGATCTCCATTGCCAGGCCTGCGACGCCGAGCTCGCCGTAGGCATATTCACGGGCCGTCCCGCTCGTTGCATAAAGATTTATACTCTGGATCGGATCATAGCCGTTAAAGGCCGCCATCCGCTGTGCTATCGTGCGAAGCTGTATGTTTGGCGGCGGGGTCTGGTCCTGTCCCCATGGGTAAAGGATAAGGTTCCCGGTCGAGTGCATGTCGAGGAAGATACCGGTCGCGTCAAGCGGAGCCGGTGAGGTCTGGCCGGGCGCTCGCTGATCCGGGTAGAGCACGTCGAGCAGGTCCTCGATAAACCAGGCTTCGGGCTCGGATGCGGCTGAAAGTCCCGGAAAGGTCTCGCTGCAGGGTGGCGTGGTCGGGGGATTGACTGTGCCCCACAGGTATGAGAAGTTGCGGTTCAGATCGATGCCGCGGCTGACATTTGTACAGTTGCCGCTCGTCGAGTTCATGTTCTTGCGCTTTAAGAGCGATTGTTCCGCAAGTTTGCGGCCATCGGGATTTACGATCGGAATGACAATGATCTCGTGTTCGTCCAGGAGCCATGTAGCATCGGCATCAACTCCATAGTTTGACAGCAGATAATCGACAAAGCGTGTTGCGATCTCGGGCGGCACCAGTTCCCGGGCGTGGATCCCCGCCTCAAGAAAGAACCTCGGCTTGTTGCCGCGAATCGCCGTGTTGGTCAAGCTTATTCCATAGAGGTCATAACCGGTTGCAGCATTCTGCAACTTCTCCCAGCTCTGCCCATAGGTGAACACGCGTGCCAGCATTGGATACTGGGCCGCTTTCTGGTTGAGGAACGTCCGCGTCTCTTCAACCGTCCGATAACCGCCGAGATAAGTATCATTGAGGTCGATCGCGGCAAGTTCTGCAGTGAGCTTTTCGTCAACTCGGACTCGCCAGCCGGCCGCTTCCAGATCAGCAAGTTGCTCCTTGGTAGTCCAGAAGATAAAGTCATCGCCGTCGCGATACTCCATCAGGTCAAGGCCAAGCGTGACTATCTGCCGGGCCTCGGCCTCGTCTGACACGGTGATACGGGCGACGATAGGTGGCTCTTCCGGCACCTGCGCGGTAACCGGCGACAGCAGCCAGAAAAGCAACATAGCAACGAGGAAACCCCTAAGACAGGCAACGTTCATTTCGGTATTCTCCGGGTTGTCGAAGAGATTAGCAGAAGTGAACCCGTTTGTTAAGGCTTGAAGGATGGTGCTCGGGCTTAGAGATCAAAGTTAAAGCTCACAAAGCCTATCGCCTTAACCGGCTGACCGTCGCGCATAAATGGTTTGAATCGCCACTTTTTAATCGCCCGCTCCGCTGCCACCTGGAGCATCAGCGGTCCGGACATCTTCTGGACTTCATCAACCTTGCCCTCTTCATTCACCGTTAGATCGACACGAACGATGCCGGTCATTCGCTGCATTTTTGCTATCGGCGGATACGTCGGCGAGGTGCGGTCAGTCGCAAATTCCAGCAGCGAACCGACCTCAAGCGGGCCGCTGGCCGCGACTGGCTCAGTCACGATCGGTTTTGGAGCACTGCTTTTCGGCGTTTCGATATTCAGTTTCGCAGGGACAGTCGATGGTGACGGAACATAAACAGGCTTGTCGTTTGCGACAACTGTTGTTTCGGCGGGCGGGCTCGCACTTGTCTTGACCTCGCGCTCGCGCATCGCAACACTTTGGATTGGCGGTTCGATTTTCGCTGCTGCCGTGTTGGCGGCGGTCAACTCGGTCGGGGCCGTGGTGACGGCCGTCCCATTTTCCGCATCGAGTACGACACTTCGGGCGTTCGCCATTTGCTCCCGTGTATCCGTCACCTCATCTTTCCAACGCCGCGAATCGTAATCGTCGCGGGCCAGAAGGCTCCGGGAATTTGTTGCTTCCTCGAGCAGCGCCATCGCCTGAGCGGTTCGGATGGGCGACTTGCCGATCTCTTTTGATTGGGTAACAACGATCTCGAGCGTCTCGCGCATCTTTTCAAGGTCGTTGAGTGCTTCAAGCGGAAGCGTGCGGTCGGCTACGCTGAGTCCCAGCGTTCGATACCTCTCGGCACGGTCGCGGGCATTTTTTGTCACTTGGCTGGCGACGGCCATGTAGTTGGCCGCGGCGTTGGGCTTGGTCGTCTTCTGCAGATTATAGGACTCGTTGAGAAACTCCTGCGCTCGTTTGTAATCACCCTGCTCGAGGTAGCTGTTGATCAGCAGGACGCTGACGACTGACTGCACAGCCACATCTCCTGTCTCTTTGCGGATGTTTTCAAGCTCGTAGCTTGCAGCCGTGTAGTTGCGCACGGCAATGAACGCCTTTGCCTTTGCAATGCGGTCGCGCATGACGTCACCAGAGGTTGGGGCCGACGGTGTTGTTGCCTGCTGAGGAAGCGTCTGTGCGTGAGAGCCGACGATCCAGATACCTAGAACCAGAAAAACCGAAGTGCAAAACCTTCTGACATTTAACGGCATTCTTTCTCCTCCTGCTGAGTTGAATCTTCCGTAAAGGTCAAGCGAATATGCCCCTAAGAAGGCTCACTTATACGACCAAAACTACCTAACAAACGCATCAATAAAATCACCAAATCGACCGTGTTTCCAGGGCCCGCAAAATCAGTTGCCTAAACTCTTGATGATTTTATCGCGGTATGCGGTTGCGTCTCTTTTTATAACATTTTCGTTTAACGTGAGCAAACGCCGGTCGCGCATGACCACACGGCCGTTGATGATCACGGTGCGGACATCGGCCGCCTTGGTCGTGTAAACGAGGTGCGAATACACGTTGTACATTGGCGTTTGATGCAGGCTGTCCATATCCATGATCACAATATCGGCACGCTTACCGACCTCGAGTGAACCTGTGATCTTGTCGAGATGCAAGGCCCGTGCCCCGCCGATGGTGGCCATTTCAAAGGCCTGCGTCGCGGGAAGGATCGTCGGATTCTCAGACGTCAATTTGTGCAGCTTTGCCGTCGTGTCCATCTCGTCCCACATGTCGAGGTCGTTGTTTGACGCCGCACCGTCGGTGCCGATGCCAACGGCCACGCCGGCTGCGAGCATCGCCGGAACCGGAGCGACGCCGGACGCGAGTTTCATATTCGACTGCGGACAATGCGCGACGCCGACGCCTCGCTCGCGATAGATATTTATCTCCGCAGGTGATAACCAAACACTGTGAGCCGCTATGGTGCGATCCGACAAAAAGCCGATGCTGTCAAGATATGCAACCGGCGTCTTGCCGTATTGTTTGAAAATATCGTCACGTTCCTTCTTGGTCTCAGCGACGTGGATGACAACCGCCGAGTTGAGACGGTCGGACTGCTCTCGAACGAATCTGAGCTTCTCGGTTGAGACCGTGTAGGGCGCGTGCGGTGCGGCCGCCGGCACGATCAGCGGGTCGTTCTTCCAACGGCGGATATACCGTTCGGTGTAGGCTAGGGCTTCTTCGGGTGTCTTATTATCGGCAACCGGAAAGTTAATGATCGTCTCGCCGAGTACGCCTCGCATCCCGGCTTTCTTTGTCTCCTCCGCGATGGCGTCCTCAAAATAATACATATCGCAGTAGGTGGTCGTCCCGCCGCGTATCATCTCGGCGAGGCCTAGCCGCGTGCCCGCCCTGACGAACGCCTCATCGACATTCTTTGCCTCGGCCGGGAAGATGAACTTTGTCAGCCAGTCGTTCAGATCGAGATCGTCCGATATCCCGCGAAACAGCGTCATCGGCACATGCGTGTGCGTGTTGATCAGCCCCGGAATAATCACCTTGCCCGTGGCATCGATGGTCTGCCTCGCCCGCACGTTCTGCGTCACGATCCGCCGCGTCCCCATGATGTCGATCTTGCCTTTAGTGATCGCGATCGCCCCATTCTCAATAACCTGTCGCTCGGCGTTCATCGTCACGATCGTTCCGCCGACAATGAGGAGATCGACGGAAATTGCGGGCGGCTTTCTTGGCGGGCCAAGTGCACTTGCGGTTATGTGCTGTGTCCAGGTGGGAACTGTTTTCTGAGCGGCATTGACCGTAGAGGAAACCAGAACCAGGGCAATCAAGAACTTTGTCGAGACCTTTCGCATTAGTGTGAGTTAATCTTTTCTAGCTTTTCAACATCGGCAAGATCCTTTAGTCTGCCGACCGCTTTCTTGTTGGCGATCAGATCGGCCAGCGAAATAACGTCAATTGCTACATTCCCATCCAATCCTCGGACCCTTCTTGAATACGCTTCGTCGAACGTTACTCCCTTGATGTAATTCAAGATTTCGATCAACATCGGTTCGACACCCATCTGAACAATGTTGTTCGGTGAAAGCAGTTCTTCGGCTTGTTGGCTGCTGACCGGAAAGCCAAACGCGTTCAGGGCTTCGATCAGTCTTTCAACATTGTCTTGGGTCTCACGAACAACAACGTCAAGGTCACTGGTATTTCTCACATAGCCGTAACCGATAACGGCGTATCCGCCCAATAGAAGATACTCAACGTTCTTATCGTTTAACGATTCGAAGAGTTCTTTGAAGTCTATCGGTAGCTGCAGCTCCATAAGCGATTCTCCTGATGCGTTCTGCATGCTGAAAGCGCTCGATAGTCGAAGCCGCGCGCCAGTAGCGGATATCATCTTCTTCTGCTTCCTCGAACGTGAGGACGCGAATCCGGGTTTTGTCTAACCGTAGTTCTGGAAGCTCAATTCCGTTCATTTCAAAAACTTTGTATCGAACGCTCTCGGCAACAGGTCGCTCATTTGAACTGTCTCTATTTTACCATTCAGGTTGGCGAATATGACGGGAATATCGCCGCCGAATTCCCAAATGATCTGGCGGCAGACACCGCAGGGTGGCGTCAACTCTTCAGTATCAGCGACGACGGCGATCCTGGTGATCTTTCGCTTGCCCTGCGAGATGGCATTCCAAATGGCGACGCGTTCGGCGCAGACGGTCAGGCCGTAGCTGGCTGATTCAACGTTGCTGCCCACGATGATCTGGCCGTCGTCAGTTTCTAGCGCCGAGCCGACCTTAAACTCCGAGAATGGAGCATATGCATTCTCACGGACCTGCCGCGCCGCCTCTACCAGTTCCTTGTCCGAATGTTCCATTTACTGTTCCGCTGTTTTTGTTTCCGCTTTCAGTCTCTCACGCACGAGGCTGCAAAGAAATTCGATGCTGACGCCGGTCTGTGCGCCTTCCGGGATAATGATGTCGGCGTGCCGTTTTGACGGTTCGACAAATTCAAAGTGCATCGGCCTGATGGT
>JAGOWF010000136.1 GCA_018060305.1 Pyrinomonadaceae bacterium | reverse complement strand
AAAATGCCGGAAGATGCGAGGATCTGGCGGCCGAAAAGATCATATTCTAGTTTTTTTCAAAAAACCGGCGGGACACCCGTAAAAACGGACGTAAGTTATTGAAATCACAGGTGGTTATTTGTCCCGCTGGGCAGCGGGACAGGGCGGGACACGCGATTTGCGTGAGAAGCCTAACTTATTGCGAATGCTAATGTTATGCAGATCACGAAGTGCAGTTGGTCCTGGCGCGGAGCAGGACAACTCATCATCTGTGGCACAACGATCATCGGCGGGCTGACTTAAAAGGGCTTTTTTTGTATTCTGTTTGTTTATGAGTGTTGATGTCATAATGCCGCAAATGGGCGAGTCGATAACCGAGGGCACCGTTTCTAAATGGCTCAAACAAGTCGGTGATCGTATCGAAAAGGACGAAGCAATCCTCGAGATCTCGACCGATAAGGTCGATGCCGAAGTTCCAAGTCCGGGCGCGGGCGTGTTGCTCGCGATCAACACGCAGGAAGGTGAGACCGTTGAGGTCGGCACCGTTGTTGCGGTTATCGGTGAGGAAAGTGAGCAGTCAGCGGTCAGCAGTCAGGCGTCGGTGGTGAGCAGTCAGCTTGAAAGCAATGTCGAACCTCCGGCACCTGAGGAGATTAAGGAAGTGGCTGCAACGCCAGCACAAGAAGATCCAAAATCTAAAATCCAAAATCCAAAATCGAGCGAAGCGACCCAAGTCGTAATGCCCCAGATGGGCGAATCCATTACCGAGGGAACCGTTTCTAAGTGGCTCAAGCAGGTCGGTGACGACGTCGCAAAGGACGAGGGTTTGCTTGAGATATCGACCGACAAGGTCGATGCAGAAGTGCCCAGCCCGGCCGGCGGCAAGCTGCTTGCGATAAACGTCCCGGAAGGTGAGACCGTTGAGGTAGGGTCGGTCCTTGCCCTCGTTGGAGCCGAAGGTGCGGCTGGCTCACAACATTCAGCAACCGGCAGTCAGCCAAAAGCAGAACCTGCAGCCGAAGTCATTGCTCCGGCACCGGCGGAAATGCCTGCACCGGTTCAGGCAAAGGCGGCAGCCGCAACGGTTGGTAATGGCAATGCTACCGTCGATGACCTTCGTCGCCAGAAGTCGAGCCCGCTGGTGCGCAAGATCGCGGCCGAGCACGGCATTGATATTACTCGAATCCCGGGTAGCGGCCTCAGCGGACGTGTCACTAAGGACGATATTCTCAGTTTTATCGAGACTGGCGCGGCTCTGAGGCCACAGGATCTGCTGGTCAAGGGAGCGGGTTCGGCGCCGGCCATAATTACTCCCTCGACAGCCAAAGAGGCACCGACATTCACGATGCCTTCGCCCGCGACCACGATGGAAGACCGCGTCGAGAAAATGTCAGTGATGCGCAAGAAGATCGCCGAGCACATGACGTTCTCAAAACAGACGTCGGCCCACGTGACCAGCGTTTACGAGATCGACATGACGAATGTCGCAAAGTTTCGAACCGCACATCAGGCCGACTTTCAGGCGAAATTCGGGACAAAGCTGACCTTCATGCCGTTCATCTTTCAGGCCGTGACGGCAGCGATCCGCGAGCACCGCATTGTCAACGCGCAGGTCGATGGCGAGAACATCATTTACAAAGGCGACATCAATCTCGGCATGGCCGTCGCCCTCGACTGGGGCCTGATCGTGCCGGTCATAAAGAATGCAGAGACGATGTCGCTGTCAGAATTGGCCGTCAAGGCCAATGACCTTGCCGACCGGGCCCGCGGTAAAAAACTCAATCCCGACGAAGTTCAGGGTGGGACATTTACGATCACGAATCCGGGCGTTTTCGGCGGCCTTTTTGGCACGCCGATCATCAACCAGCCGCAGGTCGCCATCCTTTGTGTGGGAACCATTGAAAAGCGGCCAAAAGTGTTGACGTCACCTGACGGAGACGATTACATCGCGATTAGGCAGATGGCGTATTTTGCATTGACCTATGACCATCGAGTGGTGGACGGCGCTGATGCCGAAAAGTTTCTTGCATATCTCAAGAAATATCTCGAGCAGGCACCGTTTACGTTTTGACCAAAAAAAGGTGTATCGCGCCGAGTCTAAGCAGGAGTATAATCACGATGTTTGCCTTGCCCTCCGCGCTTGAATGAATGTGTGTTCTCTGTATTCGATAGATCGATGCGGGCGTAACCTGCCATACCTATTGGCCGTTTTGCATTGCAACCCGCATCAACTGAAGCACGTCCAAGTCTCGGTTTGGCCTTGAGTCCGCAATTTTTTTCGAGGAGTTGATTATGTATAAAAAGATCTCAGTTCTGCTGTTAGCCGTTGTCGTTTCGGGTTTGAGCATTTTCGCTCAGGATACACAGCTTCGATCCGCTGTGTCAGGCCAAAAGTACAGGATAAAGGGCACCATCGTCTCGAAGGAGAGCGATACCACATTTGTCATCCGCGACACGACCAATGTCGATACGCGAATAGTCATCTCGCCGAACGCCAGTATTAAGAACAAGGCCTTTTGGGGCGGCGACAGATATCCTGTCACGGCGCTCGTTAAGGGAGCAACGATAGAGATCGAAGGTGTTGGCGACAGCAGCGGCAGTGTCGCGGTGAATAAAGTCCGCTTTGACAAGGATTCACTCGAAACCGCTCGTGCCATTGATCAACGCATGACCCCTGCCGAGGATCGTATCTCGGCCAGTGAGCAAAATCAGCAGCGTCTATCAGGCCAGATCGATGAATTGATGGCAATATCGAACGCCGCAAAGGGCGGCGCCAAGGCCGCTCAGGACACAGCGGATGCGGCGGTCGCCGGTGTCAATGCTACAAACAAGCGCATCTCTGACCTGGATGACTATGTTGTCCAAACCACGGCGACTGTTAACTTTAGGGTAAACAGCTCAAAACTGTCGCCTGATGCCAAAGCCTCGCTCGACCAACTCGCTGCGAGTGCGATGACATTGAAGGGCTACTTTGTCGAGGTGACCGGCTTTGCCTCGGCAGAGGGCGGGACGGCGAAAAATAAGGCGCTCAGCCAACGCCGCGCACAGGCCGTGAAGGACTATCTGATCGAGACACACAATGTTCCACTCCGTCGCTTTGTCGAGTCATACGGCTTTGGGGAGCTTCAGGCCGTCGCCGACAACACGACCCGCGAGGGCCGCGAGCAGAACCGTCGCGTCGAGGTTAAGCTCCTCGTCAGCCGCGGCATCAACACCAACGTTGAAGTCAAGGCTCAGCCAAACGAAGAATAGTTCGTTAACAGTCAGGGCATTTCGACAAGCGAGATCAAACCTTAACTCGCTTCAGAAATGCCCTTGCCTTTTATAAATAAAAGATGCAAATGACATCGGCAAAACTTGTGTTGCTCTCGACGGCTCTGGCATCACTGACTGCCACTGTATTTGCCCAGACGCCAACACCCAAACCGCCGCCGGACGACGATGTGATCAAGGTCTCGTCGCGGTTGGTCGTCGTGCCGGTTTCGGTCACGGATGATAAAGGTGATCCGGTCGTCAGCCTAACGGCAGCGGACTTTAGAGTGTCGGAGGAAGGCCGACAACAGGCCGTCGAGAGCGTCGGCAGCGCCGATGTCGTGCCTCTGGAGATCGCTCTGCTCTTTGACATATCGGCCAGCACGGATGCAATGTTTCGCTTCGAGCAGGAAACGGCTGCAAAGTTCCTGCGTGACGTGATGAAACCGACGGATCGAGCAACGATATTTACCGTAGGCGAGCGCGGCGTTCTTGTTCAACCGAGAGACACGTCAGAGCGGTCGATCGCCAGTATCCGCGCGATCATGCCGACCAAAGAACAGACAGCTTTCTATGATGCCGTGCGACTAGCGTCTGAGCACCTGAGACGAAATGCCCCCGAGGGCGTCCGAAAGGTCATGGTGATCATCTCCGACGGTGAAGATACAAACAGCGAAGGCGTTATCCGAGCGATATGGAATGCGGAGCGAAGGATCACCGACGACGTTCAGGGCGAGAAGCTTCGGGACCTGCGGGTCAAAGCCCGCGACGGTGCGAAGCTCGCCGAGCAGGCCCGTGTCGTCAGGTCGCTGCAGGATGCCGACGCGGTATTCTTTTCGATCAATCCGGCCGGAAGCTCCTATCGGTTGAACAAAATGAGCGTTTTTGGCCAGCAGAACATGGAACGGTTTGCGAAAGAGACGGGCGGCTCAGCTTTTCTCCCGAGCTTCCTGCCCATCGATACAAAAGACAACTACCTCAACGACAACAATTCTCGAAAGAATCAGGAGATTCTCGATCGCATCTTTCGCCAGCTCGCGAACGAGCTGAGGGCACAGTATCTGATCCAGTATTATTCCGAGGCCGACTTTCCCGCAAACCGGTTCGTAAAGGTCGATATCGGCGTGCCGGGGCGTGCCGGAATTCGCATCCGCTCACGTGAGGGTTACTTCGTCAAGAACTAGCCATTCTTTCGACTCGCGGCCTCACCCGTTATTACACGCATCTTGCCCATTTCGAACTTGGTTTTCGGGGTATCTGCAGGCCTGCGGTCGTTCGTCACGGACGGCTTACCCTGAACGGCATTCGTATTCGTATTCTTGGGCGGCATCGCGATCGCGCCCATCAATCGCTCAGGTGTCGGCGTCGGGAACGGAAACCGAAGATCACCGATCGTCGCCTTGCCCTTCGAGAACAGCGAGACGAACAACATGCCTGTAAACAACGCCATCAGAAGTGATGCGATCGCCGTCGCATGCAGTCTGGTTCGCTGCTTGATCTTTGCCCAGCCGACCGGGCAATCGGCCGTAATGATGCTGCCATCAGCCCTTCGGTAAAAACGAACGCACAGACGGCCCTCGGCGTTTGTGATCAATACCTCGGCCTCGTTTGTCGTCATGCCCGAAAGATTGTACACATTGAGTTTGCACGCGCCGCAAAAGCGCTTGCGATTGTCACCATACATCTCGTCCCAGTCCGCTGAACACGGGCTTGCGATGTTGATATTTTTCAAAGGACTGTCGAATCTCGTCATAATAGCTCCGCCTTTCCCAAGGATTCAGCAGGTCGCTGATGTTGAAGGAACGATGGAGGAAGCATTAACTTGCAGCCCCTTATCAGGAGTGTTGGCGACGATACTTATGTGTAATAGGTCGGCGGCGTCCTACACCGATGGCGTTCTTTGAAATAATCAGCGTTGGTGGCAATTGCTGGCGTTTGAATTCGTTTGCCGGATGTTCGACCTTGTTGAGAATGCCGTAAACCAAGTCGGCGTCGTGGCCCGCGGCGATTATATCGAGGGGCGATGCCTTTTGCTCGAAGTACATCTTAAGCACGGGATCCATCAGTTCATATGGCGGCAGGCTGTCTTGATCGAACTGGTTTGGAGCAAGTTCGGCGGACGGCTTTTTATCGATGATCTTGTTCGGGATTACCTCGCGTCCGGCTTTCTTGTTCATATGCCTTGCGATCTGCCAGACCTCGGTCTTTAGAACATCGCCCAGCACCGCGAGGCCGCCATTTGTGTCGCCGTAGAGCGTGCAATAGCCAACCGCAAGCTCGCTCTTGTTGCCGGTCGAGAGCAGTAATCGGCCCTCGGCATTTGAGATCGCCATTAGGATCACACCGCGGAGGCGCGACTGCATATTCTCAGCCGCAAGGCTCTCGCCGCCCTTAGTCGGTTTGTGCAGTTCCATCTGCTTTAGCAACACCTCAAATGTATCCGAGATCGGCTCAAGGCGGATGTCACAGCCGAGATTACTAACGAGTTCTTCACTGTCTCTGATACTACCGTCAGACGAGAACGGCGACGGCATCATCACGCAAAGCAGATTCTCCGGGCCGATCGCCTCAGCCGCAAGTGCCGCGACCAGAGCCGAATCTATGCCGCCAGACATGCCGAGGACAGCCTTTTTGAAACCGTTCTTCTCCGCATAATCTCGAATTCCCAGGACCAACGCCCGATAGATCGAATCGATCTCGCCGCCTGTGATACCGCGAACATCCGGCTTGCGGCAATCGAGTTCGACGGTCTCAACAAACTCCTCGAATGCCGCCGCCTGCAGGATGATGTCACCCTCTTGATCAGCGATCAGACTGGCCCCGTCAAAAATGATCCCGTCGTTGCCGCCGACGAGGTTTACAAAAACGATCGGCTTCTTCTGCAGCTTCGCCCGATGCGCGACCATATCGCAGCGGAGCTTGATCTTGCCCTTGTTATAAGGCGATGCGTTGACCGAAACGATCACGTCAGCCCCCATCGCGATGACCTCGTCGGTCGGGTCATGCTCGTAGAGCCGCTCGCGCCAGAACGTCTTGTCGTTCCAAAAATCCTCGCAGACGACGACACCGAGTTTGACACCGTTGACCTCAAATATGCGTCGATGATCGCCCGGCTCGAAGTATCTGGGATCGTCGAAAACGTCATACTCCGGCAGCAGCGATTTGTCGGCATAACCCAGCAATCTGCCATTAGAGATAACGGCTGCCGTGTTGAAAAGCCGCCGGCCGTCGGCATTCTCATTGCGGCGAACGGTGCCGACGACGGCGGTAATTCCTGCCGTCACTGGAATGATGCTCTCGAGTGGTTCGCCGACGTGCTCAATAATGTCAGCATCCTGAAACCAATCCTGCGATGTATAGCCGTGCGTGCATACCTCAGGGAATACCACAAGGTCAGAACTGTCGGCTTTCGCCTTCTCGATCGCCGCAATTATCTTGGAAGTATTGCCCGCGAGGTCGCCGTTGGTGGTGTTGATCTGCGCGATGGTGACTTTCATCAAGCGATGCTCAGGTGGCCTGCTCCTCAGGCTTGGGTGCCTTCTTGACCATCGTCAACCGGTTGCCACGGTCGTTGTAGATTACCTCATCCATGATGTTGTAGATGAATAGAACGCCACGGCCGCTGGCCTTGAAAAGATTCTTCGGATCGAGCGGATCAGGTATCGCGTTGACATCAAACCCTTCACCTTCGTCCTCTATTGTGAATTTTGCTTCGTCTCGCGATACGTCTGCTGTAATTCGAATTAGCTTAGCAATATCAAACCTGTTGCCGTGTTTGACGGCGTTAACGAAGGCCTCATCGAGCGCAACGAAAAGGTTCGACTGTTCAGGCTTACAGACACCTAATTTTTCGACCCTTTTCATCAGGTATTCGAGGACAATGTGCATCAGCGAGAGAACGCTTGGCAGCTCAAAGACGATGTGCTCATGCATCTCCTGTACGATCTCGACCCGATCCACGTAGCGGATCTTATAATCGAGAATGGTCGCCACCATTGCCTGCAGCTCTTCCTCATCAAGATGATCACGGCGAAAATTTCCGGCACCGACCTTAAACGCCTTAATGTGCTCGCCGACCCTATCAGGGCTCGCCAGGCAAAATCCTGAAGCGTCGCTTA
>JAGOWF010000135.1 GCA_018060305.1 Pyrinomonadaceae bacterium | reverse complement strand
CGAAGCGCCATTGTCATCGCGTCGTGACAATCGAGACACGAAACAGGATGGCTGACCTCGCGGCGCGCCACGCCGTAGCCGAGCGCATTGAGCGCGTCAAAACCCTTGAAAATATCGCCGTTGCCAAGCCGTTTGTATGCCGTATATGCCGATGCATGGCAATTCACGCACGAGCCCGGCTGCTTGACCACATCCTGCCGCTGGGTGAAGGTCTGATCCTCGAGCATAAACGCATGGCCGCGTTCCTCGCGAAAATCGACTGCAAAGGCATAGCCGTCCCACATCGTCTTTAGACGCGGGTCTTCCTCAAGCCGCGACTGGGCAACGATCGACCGAGGATCCGAGTCCTTTGGCGTCTTGGCGATCGCCTCGCTGCCGCCGTAACGCGTGCGAACCTGATCAACGGTGCGCTTGTAGCCGTCATACTGCAGCGGGAAATTCTTGCCCCAGATCGCGGGATCGTCAGTATCATCCGTAAGCTCGACGACACGGAAGAAGGGGTTTCGTCCCTCCTGCTTTCGCTCAAAGATATTTGTCAAGAGTGCCGCACCCGCGATCGAACCGACAGCCGCGATCAGGGCGACGAGCACGATCAGGCGCAGGTTGGGACGGCGTTTGGGCTGTGTGGTGGTGGTCTCTTTCTTTTCGTCTTCCATGGCTTTGGTCTAGTGCATATGCCCCACCGAGCGGTGGCAGCGGATACATGAGATCTCATCATCGCGGTCCGCGCGGTGCGGTGTGATCGAAGCGGTCAGGTCTTGATGGCAATGACGGCACGAGGCCTCGGTGACCTGGCGATTTCGCTCAGTTATTTGGATCGGCTCGTGAAAATTGTTAAACGTGAAATAGTACGAGTGCCAAAAACCATTCGAGGCCTTTGTGTAATACTTGCCGAGAAGCGAGTCCGGCGGGGTATGGCAATCGTTACAGGTGGCAACATTCTTGTGAGAGGATTTGAGCCAACCGCTGTATTGATCGTTCATCACATGGCAATTTGCGCATGCCGCCGCGTCGTTGCTCAGATACGAATAACCCTTGGCGTAAACAAATGTGAACATCCCGATGCCAACAGCGGCACCGATGGCTAGGCCGACCAGACTCAGTTTTAGGATCTGAACGTTCATGGCCCCTCTAGGGTAATCTTGGCTCAAATCAGGGTGGGAATCAAGCGGAGGTAAGTTATTGCATTTACAGGTGTTATTGTGATATACATCACCATAATATTGATTCTTTCTATCCGCAGCAACCTCGAAGGTCGAGCGAAGCTCCTAAAAGTAACAACCTCGCGATCGAAAGCTATTTTTATTGACTCTCTATAGGAATGTTCATAATATTTCCCTATGAACAGCATTGAGGACAGGATCACTATCGATGCCGACATGTTGAACGGCAAGCCTTCGATACGCGGCAAACGGATCGCGGTTCAGACGATACTTGAATTCCTGAGCAAAGGTGACGGTATCGATGAGATACTGGACGAGTATCCTACGCTTGAGAGGGAGGATATTTATGCCTGCCTTCGATTTGCTTCGCATCTGATGCAGAACAATTACCGGATAGAATTAATGTCGGCGTGAAGCGCTTCCTCATAGATGCGAATCTTCCACGCAATATACCCGCATGGCGAGGTGAACGGTTTCAATTCGTAGTTGATATCGATGACGAATGGAGTGACTCGGAGATATGGAATTATGCAAGAAAGAATGCCTATACAATTGTGACCAAGGACGCCGATTTTTCTAATCGGATCATCGTATCAGAACCGCCTCCGAAGATCATACACATCAAGGTCGGGAACCTGAAGCTTCGAGCCTTCGAGCGTTTTATTGAAGAGAATTGGACTTCGATAGAAGCTGCGTCGAAGTCTCACAAACTCGTAAACGTATATCCGGATAGGATCGAGTCAATTGAATAATTACCGAACGGGCTCGCGGAGGAGGGCTTCGGCGGTGTCGCGGGCGAGGTTTGCGACCGACTCGTCGTAGGTGCGCAGATTCGCTAATTGCCGTAGGGCCTCGCCGGTGCGTGAAAGCAGGCGGACGAGGTCGCCCTCTTCGGCGCGAGTGCGATCGACGAGTTCGTCCCAACTCATACCGGCGGCCCAGCGTTCGGCTGACGCCGCGGCCGAGTAGTTAAGTTCCTCGACGGGCTCGACGCCTTGACGCAATTCCACTTTGGCGACCGCGAACGAAACTTCCTCAAGCTCGCCGAGATACTCGTTCATCCGCCGCGAGGTGCGCATCTCGCCATAGCTGCGGTCGGCGTCCGACGCAACGGAGGCCATCATGCCAGCCATGTGTGGTATAGAGAGGCCGGCAAAGATGCCGTGTTTCAATGCCTCGCCAACCAGCAGCGGCCGGTCGATGCGCAGGTCGGCCAGCCATTTGCCCGCATCCGTAACCGTCTCAGCGTCGAAGTCAATGTATCCAAAATGTGCCAGCACGCGGGCCTTTTGCTCGAACGGCCGCCAAATGTCTTGATCGCGGATCGTGGATCGTGGATTGCGGAATGCTCCATAGCTGCGTTCCGCAATGGCCCTTACTTGCTCAAAACTGCCAAAGGCGTCGAGCAGATTGAGCAGGCTGATATAGGTCGAGCGAAACTGGCTCTGGAGCCTGTCGGGCGGGGCTTTTAGTAGTTCAGCGATCTTTCGAGGGTTTTGAAACTGGCCCGGCACGAGGACGACGAATCCGACGTTGTCACGCCCGCGACGGCCTGCTCGGCCGGTCATCTGCTGTAGTTCGCTCGCCGAGAGCGGCCGCCAACCGTCATTGCCGCGTGTGTCGGCATTGCTTATCACCACCGTGCGCGCCGGAAAATCAACACCCGCCGCGACCGTCGAGGTCGCAAAGAGGGCGTTGAGCAGCCCGGCAGACATCATCCGCTCGATAAGCAGTTTCCACGCAGGGATATGGCCTGCGTGATGCGCCGCAACGCCGGCGTCAACGATCACTTTTGCGTGCTTGTGGTGGACGACCTCTGGATTTTCAGTAATGAATTCCTCAAAGATCGCCTCTCTGCGCTGGTGCCGATCAGGATCGCGCCGTTGCGACTTGTCGCGTGCGACCTCCGACGCCGCCTCGTCACAACGCCGCCGAGTCGGCAAAAAGACGATCGCAGGCAACAGATCGAATCGCCGAAGCGTGTTGATCAGCTTCGGCATCGGAATGTCGGGTGGGCGCTCGGGCATTGGATGTTAGTATAGCTCACGGTTATAATTCGGCTACCGAAGCATCACAGCAAAACGGAGGAGGTCGTTATGAAGAGACGTGAATTCCTGGGAAGTGCCGTCGCCGGCGCTGTCGGCATCGCCATCAGCGGAGGCCCTGTCGCCGGCCAGACCCGAGGCATCGAGGAGGCAACGATCGCTCAATTGCAAGCCATGATGCGGCGGGGAGAGATGAGCTCAAAGAAGCTCGTCGGCATTTATCTGAAACGTATCGCGAGCGTCGATAAGATGATCAATTCGGTGATCGAGCTTAACCCCGACGCGTTGGCGATCGCGGGCCAGCTTGACCGCGAGCGAAAGGCCGGCAAGCTGCGCGGGCCGCTTCACGGCATTCCGGTACTGATCAAAGACAACATCGAAACGGCCGACAAGATGCGAACGACCGCCGGCAGCCTCGCCCTTGCCGACGCTCCGACGCCGCGGCAGGACGCATTTATTGTGGGTCGCCTACGCGACGCCGGGGCCATCATACTTGGCAAGACGAACCTTTCGGAATGGGCGAATTTTCGGGATGACAATTCGATCAGCGGCTGGTCGGGTCGCGGCGGCCAGACGCGGAATCCCTATGTTCTCGACCGAAATCCATGCGGCTCGTCGTCGGGAACCGGCGCGGCGATCGCGGCCAATCTCGCAGCCCTGGGCATCGGAACTGAGACAGACGGGTCGATCGTTTGTCCGTCATCGATCTGCGGCATCGTCGGCATCAAACCGACCGTAGGCCTCGTTTCTCGGAGCGGTATCATTCCGATCGCCGCGTCACAGGACACGGCAGGGCCGATGACACGAACGGTTACGGATGCGGCAATAATGCTCAACGCCCTGGCCGCGGTCGATTCTGCCGATGGAGCCACGACCGTGGGCGGCAAGCGCGAAAAGGTGGACTACGCGAACTTTCTCCGCAACGACGGCCTTCGCGAGGCTCGCATCGGTGTCGCCCGCGATTATTGGGGCCGCCGCGGGGATGTCGATGTCGTCACGAGCGCGGCGCTCGAGACGATGCGTAAGGCCGGTGCCGAGTTGATCGACGTCAAGTTTCCCAATCTCAGAAGCTTTGGCGACGCTGAGTTTCTTGTGCTTCAGTATGAGTTTAAGGACGGACTCGAACGCTACCTCGCTGCGCGCGGTTCGCATCACAAGACACTCGACGATCTGATCAAATTCAATAGTGACAACGCCGCCAAAGAAATGCCTTATTTTAAGCAGAGCATATTGGAAAGTTCTGCAAAGAAAGGGCCGCTGACGTCGAAAGAATATCTCGCCGCAATCGAGACGTGCCGAAAGTATGCCCGCGAAGAGGGCATTGATAAGGCCATGAATGAGCACAAGCTCGATGCTCTGGTCGGCCCGTCAAACGCACCGACGTGGATGATCGACACGGTAAACGGCGATTGCGGCAGCGGATATGTGGGCAGTTCATCGCTCGCGGCCGTTGCGGGCTATCCGAATATCACGATCCCCGCAGGCTTTATCAGCGAATTGCCGATCGGCATTTCGTTTTTTGGCCGTGCGTGGTCTGAGGGCACGCTGATCAAACTCGCGTTTGCGTTCGAACAGGCGGCCAATGCACGGCGGCCCCCAAAGTTCCTGAAAACTTATGCATGATACGGCGATCAACTCCTTAGCCGCCCGTCGAGCAACTGCAATCCTTTGAGGACGAGGTCGTCGTCAATCGCGTCGATCACATCACAGTGCTCGGCGATCATTCGCGCAAAGCCGCCGGTCGCGACGACTTTGGCTTTGCCGCCGATCTCCTTTCTGGCCCTCGATACTGCGGCCTCAACGAGGCCGATCTGTGAATAGAATAATCCGGCCCGGATCGATGATTCTGTCGTGTGATTGATGACGCTGTCGGCCGGGCCGGGCTCGACCTCAGGGAGACAGGCCGTGTTGAGATGCAGTGCCTTGGCGGAGGTCACCATTCCGGGCGCGATCAGGCCGCCGAGTAATTCCATATTTTCATTTACGACGTCGATAGTCGTTGCCGTGCCAAAGCTGCAGACGATCACCGGCGTGCCGTATCGGGCCGCAGCAGCAAAGGCGTTGATGAGCCTATCGGTTCCGAGCGTATCGATCGGCTCGTGGCGAACCGTCAGGCCCAGATTGTCTCTATGTGATACGACGTGACTGTCAATTCCAAAGCGGTCGTTGATCACCGCAACGGTTCGGATCTTGCCCGCGGGCACAACTGAGCAAATGATCGCTCGCGAAACTTTATCGAGTGATCCGAGCGTTTCGGGTAAACGGCCTGAGTCGGTCGGGATCGATGTCCGGTGTTTGAGAGTTTCGCCGTCAAAGACGCCGAATTTTATCGATGTATTGCCGATGTCAACGGCTAGAAGCATTCGGCTAGCCCTGCAGCGGGAGGCCGTCGTAGATCACGTTCCAGCCATTCTTGCGGCTGGTTTTCAGGCTTCGCGTGAACCATTCGACAGCGGCGTTCGGGTCGTCGTAGATCTGCACAGACGGACGTTCTTCGCGCGGATCGACACGACAGATGGCGGCTCCGACGGGTGCGGTCTTGATGCACAGCAGGGCGATCATCTGGTTCTTTTGCATCACGGCCGTGCGCATCGAGACATCGTCGAGCTCGGCGTCAAACTCGTCAAATTCAGCGAGTTCCTCGTCAAAATCCTCGTCGAGGTCCCATTCGGGCAGGTTATCGTATTCGTGGCTCATAAGGCGAAAAACGTAATCTACACGTTACACGCTGCAGCGGCAAAGTTCAATTCGTACTTGACCTCAGCATGGTTCTGCACCAGCAGTTCCTCGGCGATCCGGTTGCCCGTGCGGCGGTCGATCACCTCACGCCATATTTCGTTCTCGCGGTAATTCTTGCCATTCCTGCTGAGGAAGCGATGATTCCGCTCAAAAACGTGATAGCTGTAAAGCGGCTCGGTGTCGGTCAATATCGCGCCTTTCAGATGCTCGTCGCCGACGCGGACACGCATTTGAAAGGTCATATCCGTCGGATTGAAAAACCGCAGGTCGATGTAGTTGTAAAACACGCCGCAGCCCGAGCCAAACGGCAGCGTGCGGTTCTCATCAGGGAACGGATCAAAGCTGTGATGATGCCGCTCGATGACCTCAAGGGGCGTGTGCAGAGCCATCCAATACAACAGATTCGACAACTGACACAGTCCCCCGCCGACGCCGCGGACGACCTCGCCGCGCGACAATTGCATACCTTCGAGATAGCCCTTTGCCGCCGTCGTCTCGCCCACGTGCCGCCAAAACGAAAACGTCTCGCCCGGCCTGATCAACACGCCGTCTATCGTCGGACACGCGATCCTGAGATTCACGGCCTTATTCTCCTGAAGTTCCGGGTCGCTATCGCCGAGTTTGCGACGGAGCAAGGATTGATGTTTCTTGCATTTGAACTCAAGCTGGTTCTCGATTATCTCAGAAGCAAATGAGACACGTCCGGCGACATCGCGACAGGATCGGAAGAGCCGTTTCTGCTTAATGCGAGCAGAATAGAGCAGCGGGTGCATTTCAGATAGTCGAATCGGCATTGACAGATGTTGCAATTGTATTTACAAGCGTCTAGAATCGCAATTCCCTAAGCGTATGATCGAGTCCGGCACGATCTGTCCCGGATGCGGCGACGATGTTAGTTCACGCGTGGCATTTTGCCCCAGTTGCGGAGCTCCAACCGACGCCGTATCTAATTTGGATCCGGCCAGCCTGCCCGAAAGCGAAGGCCGCATGGTGTCGAGAGCTGTAGAGCATCCCCGCCGCCCAATAGTCGTCATCGGCATCTGGATGATCTTTGCTCCGATCTTCATCCTGGGTGTGGTCATGATCATCCAATCGGTCAGACGGGAATTGGATTCATGGTCCGCTAATTTCATATTCTTCTGGTTCGGCATTGCCGCCCTCGTTCTTTCATCCGTCACTTTGTTTCGCGTCACGCGAAATTACTTTCGCCGCCCGCCGAGGCCGGAAGTAGAGTGATCGGCCCCGTGGCTTACGGGTTCGGTCTTAGTCTCTCGACATCGCCGGCATAGACGATGTTGATCGAACCGTCCGCAGACCTGACCCTAAGCGCTCCGTCGTTCTCTACTCCATCAGTAGTGCCGTCTATCGTTCCATCCGAGAGTGTAACCCTTACCTGCTTTCCGTGAGCGTAGGTCGAGCGCCGCTGCCATTCTGCGACCACGCTGCTCAAGTCGTCCTGGGTCATCTCGTACCAATATGTCAGGAACTTAACGAGGGCCG
>JAGOWF010000134.1 GCA_018060305.1 Pyrinomonadaceae bacterium | reverse complement strand
ACCATTGCCTGCAGCTCTTCCTCATCAAGATGATCACGGCGAAAATTTCCGGCACCGACCTTAAACGCCTTAATGTGCTCGCCGACCCTATCAGGGCTCGCCAGGCAAAATCCTGAAGCGTCGCTTACACAAGCCGGATCACCCGGCATCAGGTCAAGATCGGTGATCACAAGATCGAACGGATCAAACTTTCCGATCGCCAAAGCTTCATCGCGATCCTTAACGATCCGGACTCGATGACCGTTGTGGACAAATACCTCTTCCAACGCCGTTGCCAGGTCGTCGTGATCGTCGATGATCAATATCTGTCGCTGCATATAAGCGATGGACAAGCTAACTCGAATAACGAGCCGTACACTACCGTTGTTGCAAATAATAACGCATCGCTGTCCGCGCCTCTAACCCTCAGCGGCCTCACTTGCCGCCGCAAACGACGGGCCCGCCACCGCGAAGTTTGCGGCGAGCAGAATGTAGCTTATCCAGATCAGATCAGCCAGCAGCAGATGGCCGAGCTGCATTACGATCGGGGCCAGCATAAGCAAGGTCGCCGAGCCAAACGCGATCTGCACCAGGACGAGGATCGCAAGCACATTTGACCAGCGTTTGACGCCGGCCTCATGACCCGCCTGCCCTGCGAGCCAGCCCGTCAGAAAGATCAGAAAAACACTCGTTAGTATTGCGGTTATCGGATGCAATAGCCTAAGCCGGACGAGATAATTTGACGCCGGTGAGAAATCCCTCGCGACACCCTCAGCCAGCGTGCCCGCCGGGAAGACCATATGCGCCAGCGCGGCGATCGAACCCGTAATACCAACGATAAAAATTGCCGCGATGCCGACTGCGATCGCGACCTTATACTTAGCAGCCATTGGTTGCCGTGTCGGTTCGCCACAACAGGCATATCTCGCAGTCAGCGTAAGAAATGCCAAAAGGATGAACGTATTGATCAGATGTCCCGCCATCCAAAACGGCCTCGCTGCTGTCAGCGCCTCAGCGGTGTTGCCCGTGAGCACCAGCCCGGCTCCGACGAGGGCCTCGGTAATGATGAAGATGAACGAAACGAATGCCGTCCGCCGAACGATGCTTCCTCGCTGATACCTGCGAAATGCCCATACCACCAGCACCAATACCGCAACAAACGCGAGAAAGCTCGTTATCCGGTGCGAGTATTCGATGATCGTCTTCAGCTCAGGCGCCGACGGGATAACCTCGCCCTGGCACGTAAGCCAGTGCTGGCCGCAGCCGTCGCCCGATTTTGACGCCCGCAGAAACACGCCCCACAGGATGACGACCAGATTCCACACAAGCGTGAACCATGCGTATTTTGCAAAGCCTGATATTGTCCGTTTATCGTTCATCACTCAGTAAATCTAAAATAGCATCGACAGAGTTGTTGCCGAAATTTGGGTTAGAATCAACTGTGCCCTCTGACGCCTCAAAAAACCGCATCGACACGCTCCTCGTAAAGGTCGGCCTCGCCGAGACCCGCAATCGGGCACAGGCCATGGTGATGGCCGGCGTTGTCCTGGCCAACGACAAACGTGTCGAAAAGCCGTCAGAAAAATTCGCACTAGACGCAACCATCCGGCTCAAAGGCACGTCTATTGACCTAAGGTATGTCGGCCGCGGCGGCCTCAAGCTGGAGGCAGCATTGCAGCATTTCGGCATTGACGTCGCCGGGCTCGACTGTATTGACATTGGGGCATCGACGGGCGGATTTACCGATTGCCTGCTGCAGCACGGTGCCAAACGCGTCGTTTGTATCGACAGCGGGACCAACCAGCTCGACTGGCGCCTTCGGAACGATTCGCGTGTCGAGGTTCGCGAGCGGACCAACGCGCGGCACCTGACGCCAAATGGTTTTGACAGCACGTTTGATCTCGCCGTTATGGATCTGTCGTTCATATCGGTCAAAAAGGTGATCCCGGCGGTTTTGCCATTGCTAAGCGCCGACGGCAGGCTGATCGTGCTGATCAAACCGCAATTCGAGGTCGGCAAGGGCGAGGTCGGCAAGGGCGGCATCGTCCGTGAAACTGAGAAACATGATCGCGTCGTATCAGACATAAATGAATTCGCGGCCGGGCTCGCACTTGCAGTTCGCGGCGTCATCGATTCACCAATACTTGGGGCCCAAGGCAACAAGGAATTTCTTGCACTCTATGCAAAATGAACTTTCTCATACAGCCGCCGACGATAACCAGACATCTGTCGAGGGCCTCGATTTCTACTTCGAGAACGGCATGATGGTCCTGACCCGGCGTTACCTGCTTAATCGAGGCAAATGCTGCGATAATAAATGCCGACACTGCCCATATCGCGCCACTGATGATCCGCTAGAGTAGGAATACATCCATCTCAGCCTGCTCGTCTCCTGCCCCGAAGTCGGGGGCGGCTTCCTCAAATGACTCAATAGGTTCGCTCGACTCGGGAATATTCATATCTGTGTCTGCATATGTTTCAGCCTCTTTGACCGGCTTTGCCAGCCGTCTTGCCGCCGGTTCCTTCGCCGTCTGTTCGCTACGTCCGGCCGGTTTGCCTGTCAGCGATGCGATCACTGTCGCCAGCATCTGTGTCGCGGGTGGATCACCGGCCAAGTCAATGCCGTAATAGACCTGCTTTCCTTCTCGTCGCGTCGTAACAACTCCGCAGTTACGCAGGTATGCAAGATGTCGCGATACCTTTGGCTGGCTTTCGCCCGTAAGATCTACCAACAGGCCGACCGGCATTGGGCCGGCAGCCATTAGCGATAACAATCGCAGCCGCGTCCGGTCACCAAGAGCAAGAAAGAGCGTTTCGAGCTGTGTCAAGTCAGATGCCATTTCAATCGCCTCCACAAGTCCTTTTCATATTACGCTAACCGTATATGTCTAGTCAAATCGCATCCGAATCACATACTGCCCGCCGTCAGATGTCGGGCTACGGCGGCATGATCGGATTCGATCTCGGCTCGGTCGAGGCAGGAAAAGCATTTGCCAATGCCGTCCGCCTATGCACGCTGGCGACATCGCTCGGCGGCGTCGAGACCATTTTGCAGCATTCCGCTTCGATGACTCACGCAACACTGTCGCGTGAGGACCGCCTTAACGCCGGCATCACGGACGGCCTCATCCGCCTGTCGGTCGGTGTCGAGGATGTCGATGATCTGATCGCCGACATCACTCAGGCACTCGATCAGGGTTAGTTGTCAAAGAACAATGCACATTGCCAAAGCCGGCGCGTGAGCAAGGGCGATATGCTCACCATTGGTGTTTCGCCCTCCCTCACGGTCGGGCTTCTGCAATGTGTAAATCAACTGCATAGCACAACAATGCATCTGAAATACAAGCGGTTGCTAAAATTGGGAGCGGCTACCGGCCGCTCCCGGCTTTGCAAATATCTGTCAAACCTAGCCTTCGCGCGGGTCTCCGCCCTTTGACTTACTGAGCTGGGTCCCCGTTGCCGCCGACGGCAGCGGCAATCCGACGGCGTCAGCACTTACGAGCGGTTCGTCGTCGTTATCGTCACGCTCCGGCGATTCCGAGACGATCATTTTGCCCGCCTGCTTCATAAATGTCAGGACGTCTTTGTCCTTATCAAAATCGACTACGACGTAATCACCGGTCTCGACCTGCTCGGTCGCGACGAGGTTTGACAGCGGATATACGAGAAACCGTTCGATCGCTCGCTTCAAATGTCGGGCGCCGTATTTTAGGTCGATGCCCTCACCGAGCAAAAATTCCTTCGCCTCGGTCGTGCACTCAAAGATAAATTTCGTCCCCGCCGATTCCGTGATGCGGTCCTGAACGGATCGCAGCTCGATATTCAAGATCTGCCGCAGGTGGTGTTCTTTCAAACTTCTGAACACGACCACCTTGTCGATGCGGTTCATGAACTCGGGCGAGAACTTTCGCTTTGCCGCCTCGAGCGCGGTGCGATAGATCTTTGTATCGATCTCGTTGTCCTCTTTGGTAGCGTCGGTCTTTGTCGGTGCAAAGCCGATGCCGCCTGAGATCATCTCGCTCATCTCGCGGGCGCCGAGGTTGGACGTCATGATGACGACCGCCCGCGAAAAATCTACGCGTCGGTTGTCACCCAGCGTCAGCGTCGCTTTGTCCAAAATGCCCAACAGCAACTGCCAGAGCGAATCGCTTGCCTTCTCGATCTCATCAAACAGCACAAACGTCAGCTTGTTATCGTCAGTATGTGCCTTGTCGAGATTCTCCTGCGTCAGCATCGGCGACGTCTCTCGGTGGCCGAGGTATCCCGGAGGGCTGCCGATCAGCTTGGCGATCTCGTGCGAATGCTGAAACTCAGCACAGTCGATCTTCACCACAGCGAAAGGATCGGTAAAGAGCACCTCGCTGGCGGCCTCGACGACTCGTGTCTTGCCCGAGCCGGTCGGCCCTAGGAACAGCATCGTGCCGATGGGCCGCGACGGGTTGTTCATCCCGGCAAGGTATATCTGAAAGAGCCCACTCATGCGGCGCACGGCACGCTCCTGGCCGACGATCAGCGCGGACAGCTTGTCTTCAAACTCGGCCGCACGGGGGCTCTTTCGCTCGGGGTCGAGCAGCACGCCAACCTTTTCCGTCGCCTGTTCCTTTTTCTTAGCCGATTCCTGTTTCATCTTTACCTCGCTTGGGGGCCGTTGCCCCTCAGCATTAGAACGCTGTTTCTGTTCAAACTTGCCGACACGCCCAAACAGCAGGGCCGTCGTCAGCAATGATGATTTCAAATTATGTATCGTTGGCTGGACTTTAGCGTGTGAAAGGTTACAAGCCCAATGACGCGCCGAGTATGAAGGCCCGGTGCATCTTCCTATTTAGCACACAAAAGTCGCGTTACGCAACAATTTTCGAATAAATTTTCAAAGATCTGTGGAAACTTTGTTCCATTGACGATTAAGGTTACAGTCGGGTTGACACAACCGTAAGCTCAATTTACACTCCACGTGCGCCCCTGTAGCTCAGTGGATAGAGCGTCGAGTTTCGCAAACTGAAGGTCGTGGGTTCGAGTCCCACCAGGGGCGCCTTTGCTTTGTAGTTCGCTTGACATACATAGGCTTTTCGTTTATATTTTTCATTGCGAAACTTGGCGCGTTCTCCGAGTAATCGGGTTTCGAATGCGACCTTCAGTTAGGATTGGCGGCCGGCCCAAAACCGGCCGCCTTTCATTTTCCGCTAGTCGTAATACTCCAGCCCCAAATGTGTTATCAATTCCTCGCCCTTCATGTGGCGGAGGGTGTTTTTTAGCTTCATTAATTGGATGAAGAGGTCGTGCTCGGGGTATAGGCCGGGAGCGGTCTGTGGGGCTTTGAAGTAGAACGACAGCCATTCCTGCACGCCTTTCATGTTGGCTCGTGCCGCAAGATCCATGAACAGGGCGAGATCCAACGCCAGCGGGGCCGCGAGGATCGAATCGCGGCAGAGGAAATCGATCTTGATCTGCATTTTGTAGCCGAGCCAGCCAAAGATGTCGATGTTGTCCCAGCCCTCTTTGTTATCGCCGCGCGGCGGATAGTAATTGATCCTGACGACGTGCGAAAAGTCCTTGTATAGCTCCGGATAGACCTCGGGCTGGAAAATATGTTCGAGCACCGACAGCTTAGAAACCTCTTTCGATTTGAAATTCTCCGGATCGTCGAGCACTTCGCCATCGCGATTGCCGAGAATGTTTGTCGAATACCAGCCTTCGAGGCCGATCATTCGCGATTTCAGCCCGGGAGCGAGGATGGTCTTCATCAGCGTCTGGCCGGTCTTAAAATCCTTGCCGCAGATGGGCATATTCGTCTGGTCTGCAAGCTCGACCATCGCCGGAATATCGACCGTCAGATTTGGTGCGCCGTTGGCAAATGGCACGCCCGATTTCAAAGCGGCGTAGGCATAGATCATCGACGGGGCGATGCGTTCGTCGTTGTCATACATCGCCTTTTCGAGCGACGCGATCGAGGCGTGACACTCGGCTTCCTCGATGTAGATCTCGGTCGATGCGGCCCAGACCATGACCAGCCGCGAGCATCCATTTTCGCTCTTAAATCGAGCTATATCTTCAATTAGCTGCTCGGCAAGGTCCATCTTGTTCTTGCCGGTCTTGATGTTGTCGCCGTGGAGCCGCTTGACGTATCGCTGTTCAAACACGGCGGCCATCGGCTTGAGCGAGGCGAGTTGTTCCGAGACCTGATTGAGCAGATCCTTTTCCAAAACGCCCGCGTTCATCGCGGCGTCAAAGGCGTTTTCCTTAAAGATATCCCACGCGCCGAATACGATGTCGTCGAGCGACGCGAGCGGCACAAAATCCTTTATCTTCGGCGTCCGATTATCGGTTCGCTTGCCAAGACGGATCGTGCCCATTTGGGTCAGCGAACCGACGGGCTCCGAAATGCCCCGCTTTATCGCCTCAACGCCCGCCACCAGCGTCGTCGAAACAGCACCCAAACCGACCAACAGGACGCCCAGCTTGCCTTCCGCCGCAGCTATCTCCACACCTTTATCAACCATTTATTACCTCCGTAAACCAAAACAATAAGAATAACGCTTTTATATCGGAACGACAAAAGCCGGGCGCGGGACTATCGTGGCGTATTACCCGTATTGCCGTTCGCTTTAGCGAACGGTTGATGGCCGCTCTTAACGCCTTGGGCTTTAGCCCCATTCTCCGCGCCTCCTTTGGGCTAAAGCCCTTTAGGTGTAGGGCATCCTGACCGTCGGCTAAAGCCGACGGCAATGCCAGGCACCCGTAGATACTACGAGCGAATCTCCTGTTTCGTGCCTTAGAATCCATACGCCCCATACTTGTGCTTTGCGTGCATGGCGACGGCGATCGAGACGGCGTCGATCTGGTCGTCGTGCGTCCCAAGCGGAAATGCGCAGGCTTCGTCGATAAACTCGTTGTTCCACGCGGCACGGACGAGGCGCAGATTGCCGGCCTCGGCGAGGTTCATCCATGCGAGCGAACGGCTGACCTTGTCGCCCTTCGCCTTGATGGCGCGAAAGGCGCGTCCCTGGAGGCGGACCTCTTTGCGCAGTTCCTGAACGACCGCCGAGCCGTTGGCGGTGTCCTCGATGCCGTGTTCGGTGTCGAGTTCCTCGCGAATGCGTCCCAGAACGTATCGACGCTGGTCGGGATACTCGATCCGCTTGCGAAACCCGCCGTCGATATAGAGATTTCCCTCCTTATCGTAGGCCACTCGGAAGCTCGCGGTATAATCCGATGTCGGATTCGCAGTAATTCCAAGATCATATCCGCGTTTCCATATAAGTCCGTGCGGTGCGCGGTCAACAATGTGGCGAAACCACTCCCGTTTGAACAATCCGCCCTCCGCCGGCACCGGATGCTGCTGAAAAAGCGATGCAAATGAGTAGCTACCGATCTTTTCTTTGGTATTTTCGAGATGTTGAACGTTGAATCGGGCCGGCCATAACGCGTCGCCAACGGTTCGACCTATCTCGTCGCGACGCAGAATGTTAACAGGATGCACAGGATAGACAGGAT
>JAGOWF010000133.1 GCA_018060305.1 Pyrinomonadaceae bacterium | reverse complement strand
TTCTGCCTGAGCCGTTTGTGGACGGTCAGATCTCGCGCGAGCGACGAAGAAGTCGTCGTGCATGTATTGACGATCTGAAAAAGGCCATTGGATGGCGAAATGTTGACCTGACACGGCCCACCGACCGCTCCGGGCCTGACGGTGATATCGACGGCGTTATCGTTGATCGGCAGGGCAGAGATCTCTGCCCCATAATCCCACTGCAGGTCGTCCCACTCCCATGTGACCGGTATGGAATAGCCCTTAAAATAGCTCTCATCACCAACGATACTGCCGTCGATACGTTTGATACCGGCATCCGCGATCTTATCTGCAAGGCGGTCAATGCCCTTGTAGTAAGTTTCGGGGTCGCCCGCCGAGCTTCCAAAAAATGCTGTCGAGACAGAAACGTCCCCACGGCCGACGATCCGGAGGTCGCCCTTAATGGTTCCCGCTTCGTCCGGCCTCGCATCTGCAAAGACACTCGTCACGAACTTGAAATCCGGCCCCAGCCGGTCAAATCCGGCCGCTACGGTAAAATTCTTCATATTCGACGCGGGCATGAAGTATTTTTCCGAGTCATTCTCGAATATGACCTTGCCGCTATTGAGCGACACGATCTTGATGCCGATGCGGCCGCGCCGGACGTCGAGCGAGTATATTCTCTGCCGGATCTTCGCCTGCAATTGTTCAAGCGTCTGGGCCGAGGATGGCGCCGGACTAGCGGTCGGCGCAGGCGTCGGTGTTGGCGACGCGCCGGCTACACGCGGCCGCTGCGTCACCTGTGCGTTCAATGTGAGAGCACAGGCGAACAGAAGTGACATCAATATCGTGAATCTGGACGAGTAGATTTTCATATGGCCTTGGGAAATTTTACCTGAATCGCTTTGATGCGAAAACTCACGCGAACCGCTCTCTGGATTGTGATACAGGTCATCTTTTCGGTATCTGCAATGATATATCCTCTTGCTATTGTGGATGCCACGGCGAATTGATGCCATCAACTCTCGGTGATAGCATACTTTTTTACGTATTGCGGCGACGGGCATCCTATCGCGTTACTTTCGGAGAAATATGAAGCGGATCAAGGGAGCAGTTATTCTTTTGTTCACTGCGTTTTTGGGTGGTGCATACCTTACTCAAAAGGGCCCGTTCGACGGCCAGCGTGTTACCGCCGGAACGTCCCCAACTGCCCCGACGAGCGTTAGGGCTTCGGATAATGACTACTCGACAAAGGTCGGGGTCAATTGGGACACGATGCGCGGCGCGACCCTGTATCGGATCTTTCGCAATACAGTAAACGATACGTCAACCGCAACTGACGTTGGCACGACCCAGGCTAATTATTTCTTCGATATGGGAGCGGCCGTCGCTCAGACCTACTTCTATTGGGTTCGGGCCGAGAATGGATCTGGGCCGAGTCCATTTAGTTCGCCTGATCAGGGAACGCGGGGCCAGGGCGGCATGCTCCCGGGAGCGTTCTCTCCGCTCGACCCGCCTATTCAGCCGGCTGAGAATCCGGTGACCGCGGCAAAAGCCTATTTGGGCAAGGCGCTTTTTTGGGATGAGCAGCTATCGTCCACTCGCACGGTCGCATGCGGGACATGTCACAGGCCGTCCGCCGGTGGTTCTGATCCGAGGACGGTGGCTAACCACGAACGATCGCGCAATCCGGGGCCTGACAACCTCTTCGGGACAGTTGATGATATCTTTGGTTCGCCGGGTGTGCCTCAGAACTATGCCAACGGCACCTACGGCGTCAACCCGCTTTTTGGAATGCGGGAGCAGGTGACGGGCCGAAAGTCGCCGAGTTATCTGAATGTCGGCCTCGCCTCGCAGGGACTCTTCTGGGATGGCCGTGCGAGTAACCAGTTCCGCGATCCGTTGACGAACAATGTCCTGATCACTTTCTGGGGTTCGCTTGAGAGCCAGGCGACGGGGCCACCGCTCTCAGCTGCCGAAATGGGGCACATGAATCGCAACTGGACCGAGGCGGCTGCGCAGATAGAGGCGTCACGGCCGCTTGCACTTGCGACGAATATCCCAACCGCGTTGGCAACATGGATCGACGGCCGAACCTATCCGCAGCTATTCGAAGAGGCGTTTGGAACGCCTGATGTGACCCCTGCGCGAATAGCAATGGCGATCGGAACGCATGAGCGAACGCTGTTCTCTGATCGTGCGCCGTTTGACCGATACCTGATGGAATTGGAGCCTCTGGCGGCAGACGAGGCACGCGGACTGGATGTGTTCGTTGCTCAACACTGCAGCGGCTGTCACGGCGGGCCCGTCCTGACAGAGCACAACTTCCATAATATTGGTGTGCGCCCCAGAACGGACGATCCGGGCCGATTCGCCGTGACGGGTGAACCGGGCGATCGCGGCCGTTTCAAGACACCAGGCCTGAGGAATGTCGAGCTTCGTGGGGCTTATATGCACACGGGCGGCCTTGCTACGTTGACAGACGTTGTCGAGTTTTACAATCGCGGCGGTGATTTTGATGCTCCGAACATCGACCGTGATCTCATCAGGCCGCTGAACCTGACAGCGGGAGAAAAGTCAGACCTGCTGGCGTTCCTCAAGCGGCCGCTGACTGACCCGCGCGTTGCCAACGAACTGCCACCCTTCGACCGTCCGACTCTTTATACCGAAACAAACCGTGTTCCGGTCATTTCGGATCGCGGCCGGCCGGGATCAAAGTTCAAGGTTCCGGAGATGATAGCCCTCGAACCACCGTACGCCGGTAATCCGAGTTTTACGGTCGCGGTGGCTGGCGGTCGCGGCGGCGAACAGGCAACGCTCGTGATCGGTTCGAGCGATCCGGGTATTGGAACGACCATCCCCGCCGGCGGTTCATTCGCGTATCATACGATCACGCTGTCCGATTACGGGGCTTTCAATGGTTATGGTTCGGTGAGTATTGCTATCCCTGACAATCTGACGCTGGTCGGGCAGACCTACTATGGCCGTTGGTATGTTAAGGATCTAAGGGCGGTTGGCGGATTCTCGGTCAGCAAGCTGGTGACTTTCACGTTATTCTAGAAGTTCTTTCAAAAGCCATGAAGAGGATGTCTGAAAAGTCTGCTTCTACGCGGCGGAGCCGCGAAAGACGGTAGCCAGACGTGAAACGTCTGGAAAGTTGCGAACGATGATTTCCGCACTGAAGGTGCGGCAGACACCCGTAAACATTGACCTTTCGCCCCTTCAGGGCGAGATGCCTCGGAGGCGATCTTTCCAGACGTTTCACGTCTGGCTACTATCTTTTTGCGGCTCCGCCGCGAAAGAACGACTTTTCAGACAACCTCGTCGTGGCTGTTACAGTTTTCATCTCCTACTTACACTTCGAGAAGCCGCAATCACGACATGTATCGCATCCGGAAACGTGCTCGAGCTGGCCTCTGCACTCGGGGCACTTGCCGACCATCGTTGACATTGACGTTTCCGTTGCCATTGTCTTGCCGATCATCCGGGCCGATTCCGGAAGCTTGTTCAGTCGGCGGTCGATCAGCAGCAGGCACTCGGCTACGGCCTGTTCGGGCGACGTCAGCACGCGTTCGTTAAACCACACCGCATGTGTGCCGATGACCTTATTGAGGCTGTGGGCCACGTCATTGACGTCAAAACCACCTCGGAGCATCTTCGACGCGAGCAATCCAACACCTGCACTGATAGATCCCGCGACAAATACCTCAAGGATCCGCTGGCCGTCGTGATTGACCGTAACATACAGGTTTTGCCCATCGAACGGTATTCGCCACGTTGACCCCTGAAGCTCGCGCGGCCGCAGAACCCTCGACGTGCTGGTGTCGCGCCCGTGGAGAGTTGGCGAATTCTGATCGCTTGTGAACTCACTTTCAACTGTTCCCTCGCCCGGTTTGTCCTCAACCTTCATTTGGTTAAGCACCTGTCCCTCTCGGCTGCCGTCGCGATAATAGCTGACAGCCTTGCAGCCAAGCTGACGGGCGAGGTGATACAGATTATCAACGGATTCGACCGTATCGTCAGTCGCTCCGTTGCACGTCTTCGAGATCGCGTTATCAACGTGCCGCTGCGCTGCGGCCAGCACTCGCACATGCTGGTCAGAGCGGATCTTCATTGCCGAAATAAACTCAGGCGGTAATTCCGATTCGTGACCGACGACGTAGTCGGCAGCCTCGATTATCGATTCTTCACTCGTCTGATCTACATCGATCCCAAGCGCGCGGGCGGCCAGCGAGTGAACATATGTCCTCGTGCCGAGCGTGTCTTGACGGACGTAAGCCCATGAGAAGTTCGGCTCTATACCCGATGAAGTCTCGGCAACAAGCGAGATAGTGCCTGTCGGAGCGATCGTCGTCACCTCGTAATTGCGCGGCGTCAGCGGAATGTCCCGCGGGATGCCGATCTCGTCGTAGATAAACCGATCATATGCCTCGCGATTGGCCTCGAATTCAGGGAAAACACCCTTGTCCTGTCCGAGCCGCAGGGATGCCAGCCACGATTCGCGGCGGACAAATCCCATGACCTTTTCCATCAGCTCCAGAGACTCGTCACTGCCGTAGGTGACGCCCAACTTCAGGCAAAGGTCGGCAAAACCCATAATGCCGAGGCCGACGGGCCGCGTCCTCTTGACGACGTCGTCGATCTCAGGCAGCGGGAAGTGCCCTGCGTCAACAACATTGTCAAGGAACTGCGTGCAAAGCTGTGTCACGCGGGACAGCCGGGCCCAATCGACGATACCGTCACCGTCCGTTGTCGTTGTAAAAAACTTGGCTACGTCGATCGAGCCGAGATTGCACGAGTTATTAAAGTGTAGTTGCTGTTCGCCGCACGGATTGCACGCGTGGATCGGCCCCATCGAGGCCATCATGTGATTGTGCCGATTCACCTCATCGATGAAGATGATCCCCGGCTCGGCGTATTTATGAGCCGATGCGATTATTCGGTTCCATACATCCGGCGCGTAGATCATTCCCGGCATCGGCGGCTCTTCGATGGTGCAGTCCGAGAGATCGGCCGTCTCAAACGCCAGCTTGTCGGCAAACGTCGCCGTTGAGCCGTCCGGACGGCGGTAAACGACATAATCCTTGCCGGTCACGCTGTCAAAGATGCTCTGCGTCCACGGTTCGCCGTCAAACTCGGTCTGGAACCATGTGCCGCTGTCCACGGCATCCATAAAGAGGTCGGTTACGGTGACCGAGATATTGAAATTCGTCAGGCTCGTCTGGTCATTTTTGGCGTGAATAAAACGCAGTATGTCAGGATGCTCAACGCTGAGAATACCCATGTTCGCACCGCGTCGGACGCCGCCCTGCTTCACGACCTCGGTCGTCTGATTGACGATGTTCATGAAGGACACGGGCCCCGATGCCACGCCTCGGGTCGAATTCACCATCGAGCCTGCGGGGCGCAGAAATTCATACGTCATGCCGGTGCCGCCGCCGGTCTGATGGATGATCGCGACATTCTGTGCATGCTCCATGATGCCCTCTATGGAATCGGGCACATTGAGCACAAAGCACGCCGCGAGCTGGCCCTTTGGCTTGCCTGCATTGACGAGACATGGCGTATTGGGGACAAACTCGCGTGCGAGCATGACGGCGGTCATGTCATTGAAAAACAGATTTCGTTGTGACTGATCGGTTTCGGCTTTCGAGACGTGGCCAACGACGCGGTGCACAATGTCGGTCCAAGTCTCAAATGGTTCTCCATTCTCATCGCGAAGCGAATAACGCTTTGCTACCACCTTTTGAGCATTCAGGCCCAGCGGGACTATCGATCGTGCCGGCGCGGCTCCGGCGCCGTTGCCGACCCCATTCTTGTCGAGAAACGTGTTGACGGCCGATTCAAAAACTGTACTCATAGGGAATTCTCCAACTCAGGCGTCCCTCCGTCATGTGATGCTATTTTATCACGTTGAACGGACACAAAAAACGGTGAAATTCTTGGTGTAATGCTTGAGATTCGCGGCTAAAGGACGGACTCAAGTTGAACTAGTATCATGCATGCCGGCAGGAATGTCAATAGTTATTTCCACAATATCTCGTGGTAGGCGACTCACCCATCAACAACTGCTAGATATCGTACTAAAACCGGGCCGACGTGCCGTATTCATGGTGAAAGTAGATCAGCGGATCACCCTCGCGGGTTCTGACGCTCTCGACCGCGCCCACGAAGATCGTGTGATCGCCGCCGTCATGAGCATTCAGGATCCGGCATTCTATAGAGGCTAGCGCGGCCTTTAGACGTGGAATTCCTTCGATGCCGGAATCGAATTCCTGGTCAGCGAATTTGTCTGCCGCCGGTGCTGCAAACTGCTCAGACATGTCCTGCTGCATGGCGTCGAGGACGTTGACAATAAATGCACTTGATTCGTGAAATGCGTAATGACTTGCCGTCGCTTTTTCGATGCAGATCAGCACCAGAGGTGGGTCGAGCGACACTGAGCAGAAAGCCGACACAGTGATGCCGTGGGAGCGGCCCGATGCGTCGCGTGTGGTCACGACGCTGACGCCGCTCGCAAATCTTGATAAGGCATCGCGAAATTCGCTTTCCGTAACCGACATGGAGATTGAATCTACCTTATCGGGGTGTCTTACGCAAAAGCCGCCCGCTTTGATAAACCGCTGTCAATAAAAGATAATTCAACGCGATGCCCGATCTGGATACATTTCTTGCTGACGTTAGACGTGCCGTCGAAACGGCTCTCGACGGGCTTGTTCCTGCATCTGAAGAACAACCAACGCGACTGCACGAGGCCGTCCGCTGGAGCCTCTTTGCCGGCGGAAAGCGTGTCCGGCCTGCCATTGTAATGGCCGTGGGAGACACGTTTGGGGCCGAACGAGACAGGTTGATCAAGACCGCTGCGGCCGTCGAGATGATCCATACGTATTCGCTGATCCACGACGATTTGCCGGCTATGGACGACGACGACCTGCGGCGCGGCCGGGCGACATGTCACAAGCAGTTTGACGAGGCGACCGCGATTCTCACGGGTGACGTACTGCAAACATTGGCATTCAAGACCATTGTCGATGACACCGAATTGACGGCCGAGATGCGTGTTCAACTCGTCTTGCTCTTTGCCTCAGCGTCGGGCACGCCCGATGGAATGGTCGCCGGACAGCAGCTTGACCTCGACGCTGAAGGGGCAGACCTCGGCCTCGATGACGTCCGCTCAATTCATCGCCGTAAGACGGGAGCTCTCATATCGGCGGCAGCACGAGCAGGTGCGATCATTGGGAATGCATCAGAACCGGCCATTGCCGCGATCGGCGAATATGCCGACAAACTTGGCCTGCTATTTCAGGTCACGGACGACCTGCTTGATGTAACGCAATCGACAGAGGGCCTCGGGAAGACGGCCGGCAAGGACGCAGCGGTTCAAAAGGCCACATACCCATCGCTGCTTGGCATCGACAGCACAAAGGCCGCGGTCGAGGCGATCCGTTCCGAGGCATGCGGCGCTCTCGATGCAATTGGACGCGATACATCGCTGCTCAGATCACTTGCCCAACAT
>JAGOWF010000132.1 GCA_018060305.1 Pyrinomonadaceae bacterium | reverse complement strand
TTGGGTCGCCAAACCCAATGACCTCGATGTCTCATTGAAGTGGATCGCAACGAACACGCCGCGCGACGCCGTCATACTCGCTGCCCCGCTGGGCCGGGAATTCTGGTATCTTTCACAACGCTCGCAGGCCGTCTCATATATGTATCCGAGGTATGACCGCCTGTCAGAATGGCGAGCACGGATCGCAGACTTGACGGCAAACGCGCCGATCACCGACCGTGCGAGTTCGAGCAAGGACATCGAGACCGCATTTGCCAACCTCTCGGCACCTCAGATCGAGGAATTACAGCGAGAATATTCGACGACATTCCTCGTCAGCACCACGGAGTATGCATTTCCGGTGGTATTCCGAACCGACACCTACAAGGTCTATCAATTACCAGTGATAGTTCCCGAATAGCTGCATGCCGACAGCCTGCGCGAACACCAGTGTGATGAGCTGTCGGCATTCCGGATCGCCCGCACCCGAGTCATCAAGATAATGAGCGACCGGAAACAACAGGAACGGATACAGGAATATGCACGCGCGGGCCGTTTCGCCGGTGCGAAAAGCGCCTGTCACGAGCATCCCCGCAAATGTCGCGCAGCCCAGAAGCGTCAGTATCAGATGCGGCCGCTCACGCAACTTTGAGAATCCTCTGAAGAACAACAAGAGAAGAAACGGCCCCAGGAAAAAGACGATCTCCGCAATGTCTTCGAGTCGCGTAAATAGATAGTTCGCTGGCTCAACAAAGAGCATAAAGCCGCGTGGATTCTCAAACGCAGACGCCGTTCGAAATGCTCGAATCGCATCGTAGCCGGTGAACCAAGACAGCAAAACATGGAACGCAACGAGTCCGATGACCACGATAGCTGAGCGTTTAAGACTGCGCTTTACGAGCAGCTCGAAGCCGACCAGCACGGGGAGAATAAACAGACTGACAAACGTAAGGAAAAACGACGTTGAGACCAGCACGGCCGCGGCGGCCGCCGAACCCCGTGAGCTGCCAAAGCAAAACAGATAGAGCGCCGCGATCAATATCGCGGCGATCAGCGCGTCGAGCGTTGCAAGATAATAGATCTGAACGACCGGCAGAAATGCAAAGATCGCGGTCACATAGCGGGCCGTATTATCATCGACCGCAGCCGCCATCAGACGGTAAACAAAATAGAGGCTCACCGGCGTGGCGATCAGCATTATTGCGATCGCCATGAGGGCGGGATCACCGAAAATACGATGCAATGCGTAAAGGGTTAGCACCGCGCCCGGCGGATGCGTGTGGCTATGACGATTGAGCGTGGGCTGCAGCTCGTTGTATCGCGCCAGGAAGTCACGAGCGTCGGCCACCTTGATCGCGTCGTGATAGTATTCCTGTCCGTCAAGCGAATAAGGCATCAGCACGCCGGTCTGAGCATCGCCCGCTATCGGTGCGTAAAACCCGACCTCGACACCGTGAATAAAACTCAGGCCCGCGATCAGGAGAATGGCAGAAGCAATGACCGAGCGCAGTTCATATCGACGGGCCTCGAGAATTCGTATCGCCACAAAAAAGGCCGCCACGACCACCGCGGCCACAACCAGGTCACGAGCCGACGGCATGCGAACGTCCATAATGCTCACCGGCCAGTAATACGGACAATCGAATGCGATCAGATCGGAGCAAACGTAACGCAGCAGCCGCTGAATGGCGACAGTAGCAACCAAAAAGATCGCACCGATACCCGCAACCTGCCGCCATGTAAACAGTTTTGAGGAGAGGCTTATCATTAGGGGTTTCGTTGCAGTATACCGTGAAACACAGTAACGGGCGTCATGGCTAATCAAGTACGCAGACATGCGTGCCGTTGGATAATTTCATAGCAGCAAATTACACTATTGTTATCGTAAGGATTTTTATCTCGAGAAGCTCCTTCTATTGCGCAAGAGAACGCCATGATCGATCCGAAAATAACCAAAAAGCCGCTGGCACGATGCTCGGAATGTGACAGAGAGGTCGAGCATTACAACACTTTCCTCTCGGCCTCAAACAGGCGGCGTGTCGTATGCTGGCGATGTCTCAACCGCGAAGAGAAAGGATTCTTTGCGAAACCCGACTTCCATCGGGACTCGCGTTGGGGCGTTATTCCCAGATAGATGGCCGTCCGACCGATCACTGAATATCCGGCGGACGTGCTGGCGAGTCGCGGTAAGGCTGTGACTGAATTCGGCCCCGAGTTGGCTGACCTGTGCCGCGATATGTTTGAAACGATGTATCACGCAGAGGGCGTCGGCCTCGCCGCACCGCAGATCGCCTTGAGCTTGCGCCTTTTCGTGATGGACTGCGAAGGCGTAAAACTGATCGCCGCAAATCCTGAGATCGTTGCCGTCGAAGGAGAACAATCCGGTCAGGAGGGCTGCCTCTCGGTCGGAAAAGTGCCCGCGGTCGTCGTCAGGCCGCAGCGTGCAACGCTTAGGGCACAAGACGAGAAGGGCGAATGGTTTGAGCGTGAGGCCGAGGGCTATGCGGCGCGGGCATTCCTGCACGAGACCGATCATTGTGACGGACGGTTGTTCATCGATCATCTCGCCAAGTTGCGGCGCGAGATGGTGATAAAGAGATTTAAGAAAGAGAAGCGATGGGAATAATCGATGGCATCGGCCATGCATAAACTTTTCATCTTAGAGCACGGATCGCTCACCGAATGGCCGATCCGGTCTTTGAGTTTTTTTTCGAATGGAGGAATCAAAATGAGGAACATTATTTTTGCGGCAGTTATGGGCTGTCTTGTGGCGTTTGGCGGTATCACGGCCGCGGCCCAATGCGACCGGAACACGGCCTCGCCGATCCGATGCGGGTTTTATGACGAAGGCTATCAGGACGGAGTCGAGGATGGCAGGGCCAACCGCAGCGACGATTACCGGCGTTATCGAAACAAGTATTCCAGCACCAACCAATACGAAGATTTCTATCGCCGCGGCTATTCGGCCGGATACGACAGCGTAAGGCCGACCGTCAGATGGACCGGTGCCCAGCGCAATGCGTATGATGCCGGATATGACCAGGGACAAAACGACCGGCGTAATTCGCGTGGCGTTGAGGGTGGCGTTAGCGGACGCTACGACGCAAGCATCGGGCTGTATTATCAGAAAGGCTATGATGACGGATTCAATAACCGTCCGCGTCAATATGACGTTCCTATCGATAACAATCCGCAATTTCCGACGCCGGGCGGCACAACCGGGAATGGCTCATGGCGCGGCCGCGTCGATGATCGCGTGAACCTGGTCATCCAGGGTGCGACGCTGCGAACGCAAACGATCAGCGGCAACATTGCCCTGGTGAGCTATCAGAATATGAACGGCGTGCTGCCCCGCAGGGCCACGACTGTTTCGGCGATAAGGCGCGATGGACGCGGCACCGTCTCGGTCATTCAGCAGCCTAATCGCGGCAACGACTATACCGCGATCGTGCAGATCTACGACCGAAACAGCGGCGCAGACAATTACCGCGTCGATATCGGCTGGACTGGCTCTGCACAAAATGTTGAGGAGCCGTATCGCACAGGAAGTGTCAGATGGCGCGGCAGAGTCGATCAGAACGTGAACATTATTATCTCGGGCAACGATGTTCAATCGCATGATATGGCCGGCACGGGCCTGTCTAATGTCAGGTTTGACATTAACGGCTATCTTGCCCGACGGCCGGGATCGGTCACGGTTCGCCGCCGAGAAGGGCGCGGCACAGTGAACATCCTTCAGCAGCCGTCGTGGGAAAATGATTTCACAGCGATCGTGCAGATCTTTGACCCGAACGGCGGGGCAGACGATTACGACCTGGATATCAACTGGTAACTATCTCAGAGAGGGCCGGCCTAACACGCCGGCCCTTACTCTTTCTTCCTGAAAAGCCCGCGAAATACGGCGAGCCCTTTGTCCTCGACCGCGCGTTCACGTTCAGTCTGAACAGGAAATGGATTCGCATCCATCGGCGTCTCTTTAAACTCACCGCTCGCACGAAACAGATCGAACATCTCATCGGCCAAAAACTCGATATCCGTCTGAACGAACACGCTGCCGCCCGGTGCTAACCTTCGGGCGATCGCGTCGATCATTTCACCGTTTACCATGCGGCGTTTTGCATGTTTCTTCTTGAACCACGGATCGGGAAACTGGATCGTGGCCATCTGCAGCAGTCCGTCCGGCAATGCCCCGAGCAAGTGGTCCAGCCAGAGCATCGCATTGCAAACGACGTAGTGAAGATTCGTAAGGCGCGCCTCTGCCGCCAGCCTGTTCGCCTCGGCGACCAGTGCCTCACGGATCTCTATGCCAAGATAATTCCAACCCGGCTCGGCCTCGGCCATCTGCAGCAGAAATCTTCCACGGGCACACCCGAGGTCTAGGAAGATAGGCTTTGCCGAGTCGCTAAAGACCGACTCTACGATGATCGGCTTCGGCGAGCGGCGAAAATACGGAGCGAGCGGATTGACGTGTTGGTGAACTCGGACGCGGCCCATTAAGCTAGATGACCTTCAGGATCAGCAGGACACTCATCAGACAGCCCGCGAGATAGATGCCCATTGCCGCAAGCCCTGCCGTCTGCACAAAGGGGCCCGCTTCGCGAGGGTCCGTATATTCGTCGGACGGTATCTGAACAAAACCATAAACGGCACCTGTGATGAGGCCGCCGATATGGCCAAAATTATCGATGACCCGAAACAGGACAAGCCCGAAAATGACGATAAAGCCGATGTTGATCAGCAGGCTCTTTCGAAACTCTGCCGAGATGAACCGCCTACGGCGAAACGCATAAACGAGCAAATAACTGACCAGCCCGACAATGCCGCCCGATGCCCCGACCGACAATCCGTCGGGAACAAACACGAGGCTCAAAATGCCACCGCCGATAGCCGACAACAGAAAAACTATCGCCAGATGGGCGCGATTAGAGAGCATCTCGACGATCTTGCCAAAACTGTAAAACGCGTAGCAGTTCATCCCGACGTGCATCACACCGCCGTGGACCGTAGCGCCGGTGAGGATTCGCCAATACTCATGGCCGACAAGAAACGCCGGCTTATCAAATCCCGCCGCCATAATCGAGAGCTCAAGCCCCGTCACAAACTGCACCGCTGCCACGCCCAGGATCGCGACGACCAGCACCGTAGTATAGATCGGCGTCGGCTCATAGGCCTCCGTAAATTCTTCATTGACCGGCTCGTCCGGGCGAGGTTGTTCCTCTTGCTGATATGTGAAAGACATCGCGTGCGGAGCGTTACATTGCCAGGCCGCCGTCGGCCTGCACGACGTGGCCTGTGATATACGATGCCGAAGGCGACAAAAGGAAGCAGGCGATCTCAGCCACTTCCTGCACATTACCGAGCCGCCCGAGCGGGATCATCGTCAGGTATTTCTCGCGGTATTCCTCATTCATCTCCGCCGCCATGTCGGTCTCGATCAGGCCGAGGGCGAGAGCATTGACCGTGATCTTGCGGCTGGCAACCTCCTTGGCAAGCGATTTTGTCAGGCCGATCATCCCGGCTTTTGAGGCCGAATAATTCGATTGTCCGAGCATCCCGACCACGCCTGAGATCGACGTGATATTCAGGATGGAGCCGCCATCCTCGTTGCGCATCATTGGCCGTATTGCAGCCTTTGAGAAATTCCACGCGCCTTTGAGATTGGTATCGATCACAGCGTCCCAATCTTCCTCTTTCATCCTGAGAATGAGTTGATCGCGCGTGATGCCGGCATTGTTAACGAGATAGTCCACCGTTCCGAACGCGTCTTTGACCTGCCCGACAAACTCAGCCGCCGCCTCGGTATTCGCCACATCACACTGCGCCGCGATCACTTGCACGCCGAGCCCCTCGACCTCAGCCTTCAACGCCTCAGCCTCATCCGCGCTCTTCGAGTAATTGAACGCCACATTTGCCCCGCGTCGTGCCAATTCCAGAATGATCGCCTTCCCGATCCCGCGTGTGCCGCCCGTTACGATGGCTGACTTCCCTACAAACTCTTTTTCGCTCATACTCCTACCAAATCCGCGTGATGCCGTAATGATCAAAATCTGCGTCGGAACTCACGACGGGTAGCCCAGCAACTATCGCTTGGGCGATTATCAGGCGGTCAAACGGGTCCTTGTGATGGAATGGGAGGCGCGACACCTGTTCGTAATCATCAATACTCGGTACGATGATATCGATATTGTTCTCTTGCAACTGAGTTGGAATAAAGGTACCGATAGCATCCGGCAATGTGAGTTTCCCGATACTGACCTTGATCGCGACCTCCCAAATACTTGCCGAACTGAGACAAACGCTGACATCCGATTCGAGCACATCTCTGGCCTTCTCGGTCAGAGATGAATCATTGTTGATGAAGTATAGGAAGGCGTTCGTGTCAGCAAGGACGCGCTCGACGGTGTTGCCCTGCGTCACGGTTGATAGTCCTCAAAGCTATTAAGCGGCTCATCGAAGTCGTCTGACATTGTTATCTGCCCCTCGGCGCTTCCTGCCTTACGACTTCCATTTTGACCTCCATTCTTTCCGATCTCATCGTAAAGGACGATCACTCGCACACGATCCGGCGCACCCTCTGGCAGCTTCTCGTCCAGAAGGATCCGATAATTCGCATGATTAGTTGCATCTCGTTCAACCGCTGTTGGCATATCAACACCTCAGCTAGATTTTACACCAACTCCCAGCCGTCCCTCATGTCCTCAATGGATCTCGAGTCGTCGGTGTAGTCTTATCCATTCAGCGCGTAGCGCTGTATCGTGAACAATTCGTGAATTCCCTTCTCCGCAAGCACCAGCATCGCGTCCATTTGGTCGCGTGAAAATGGCTCGCGTTCGGCGGTGCCTTGCAGCTCGATGAACTTGCCCTCGCCGGTGCAGACGATGTTCATATCGACGTCGGCCTCACTGTCTTCGGCGTAGGCGAGATCGAGAATCGGCGTGCCTTCGATTAGGCCTACGCTAACGGCGGCGACCTCGCTGAGGATCGGATTTGTCTTTATTACGCCTGTCTTTACGAGCTTTCGGCACGCAAGGGCGAGGGCGACATACGCGCCTGTGATCGAAGCGCATCGTGTGCTGCCATCGGCTTGTATCACGTCGCAGTCGAGATATATCTGTCGCTCGCCGAGCAGTTTTGTATCAACAATGGCCCGCATGCTGCGGCCGATGAGGCGTTGGATCTCAGCCGTGCGGCCCGACGGACGCTGCGTCTCACGCTGTGTGCGCGTATTCGTCGCCCGCGGCAACATCGCGTATTCGGCCGTCACCCAGCCGAGGCCGCGGTTTCGCATAAACATCGGCACGCGGTCCTCGACGCTCGCGGTGCAGATCACCTTTGTCCCGCCAACCTCGATCAGCGCCGACCCCTCGGCATACGGCGAGATGTTAGCCGTGATCTTTGTCGGACGGATCTGGTCGTAAGATCGGTTGTCGTGTCTTGTAAAACTCATAGGATCTTTGCCCGCGAATAACGCGAATAACGCGAATCAACGGTCGAACAAATCTATTCTTTATTCGAACTATTCGTGTTATTCGCGGGCTAACTCTTTTTTACTTCATCACCGCCGTAAACTTCGATCGCCTCGAGCCTTGACGGCTTTACGCCGAGA
>JAGOWF010000131.1 GCA_018060305.1 Pyrinomonadaceae bacterium | reverse complement strand
TTTGGTTCGGAGTTCAGAGTTCCGGGTTCAGAGTTTATGAATCTGAGAATATATCACGGCGCGAGTTTCGCTTTCAAAAGCTCGGCGGTGATGCCGTGGATGCGCAAGGCCTTGTTACGCGACATAAGGCCGCTCACGATCTCGACATTCGACCTGGCGACTCCCGCGCGTTTCGCGATCAGCCTGACGAGTTCGTCGTTGGCCGCACCATCGACGGGCGGCGATGTGAGCCGCACTTTCAGCGCGCCATCGGCAAAGCCTACGATCTCGCTGCGAGAGGCTCGCGGCACGACCTTTATTACGATCACGGCGGTGTCAGCGGACGAAGACATTGAGAACTATCGACTGAAGAAAACCGATAAGCAGCAGCACCAGCATCGCCGAAATGTCAAACATCCCGATCGGCGGGATCAGCCGCTGGACCGGGAGCATTATAGGGTCGGTCACGCGCATGACAAACGCCATAAAGGTCTTGCGGTTGAATACGAACCACGATGCAAGGAAGCGAATGAATATCAACAAGACCAGCAAACTCAGCAGTCCATAGAGCACAAAGCCGGCGATCAGTTTTGGATCGGCGGCAAGTATGCCGGTCGTCAGGCCATCGACCACAAAGAACGCATTACCGACGATCTGTGTGAAGAAGAATGTGAATACGAAAACCAGAAATATCGTCAGCAGCGGCGCGAGCCTGGTATCGATCCGATACATCGCAAAAAACCGCGCCGCCGGATACACCCATTTCTCGGTAAGCTTTCGCACCTTGAACCCAAACCGGCCGACCTTGCCAAACGGATTAGGGTCGCTGTAGTTAAAGATGAGCCGCAGCAGCATTATGCCGAGAAAAATGCCAAACAGCGACCAGACGAACAGAAAGGACCATGGATAGACAAGTGTTGAAAGCATATCAAAAGTTAACGCTCTCCAAAGATCGCCGAACCGACGCGGACGATGGTCGAGCCTTCCTCGATAGCGACCTCGAAATCGTGGCTCATCCCCATCGACAATTCGCCATTCGGCACCAGCCGGTCGCGCGTCTCACGCAGACGCCTGAAGTAAGGCCGCGTCGTCGCAGGGTCTTCAGAGTACGGAGGAAGGATCATCAACCCCTGCAAACTCAGATGTTTACAGCCGTGAAGATAGTCGATCAGCCTCGGCAGATCACTCTCGGCAACACCCGATTTCGTCGCCTCACCGGCGAGGTCAACCTGAATGAGGACAGGCAGCGAATCGCGGCCTTCCTCGCCGCAAATACGCTCAAGCCGCTCGGCGAGATCGAGCGAATCGACGGATTCGATGACGTCAAAAAGCTGCACCGCGCGACGGGCCTTGTTCGATTGCAGATGACCGATCAGATGCCATTCAATACCATCACGGCCGAGTTCAGCGATCTTGGATTCAGCCTCTTGCACCTTGTTTTCGCCAAAGACCATGAGGCCCGCGCGGATCGCTTCGCGGATAACATCGGGCGGATGCGTCTTGGTGACGGCGACGAGCTTTATATCGCTCGGATCGCGACCCGCTCTTTTCGCCGCCGCATCGATGCGTTGATGAATTGCGCCGATGTTTGTATGCAGCACAATAACCACGATAACAAAAACCTTCGTAATAACTTACAACTGATAACTGAGAACGAGTTATTAGTTTTCAGTTATAAGTTATTCCGGAGGCTTTTCTTGAAAATCGGAGGCCGAATTAGTATCCTCGATAGTTCGCTCGCGTGCGGACGTGGCGGAACTGGTAGACGCGCAGGTCTCAGAAGCCTGTGGCCGCGAGGCCGTGGAAGTTCGATTCTTCTCGTCCGCACCAAAATAAGTCGGCAGTCTGGAGTCGGGAGTTTTGAGCCGGAAGGCTGGGGCTCCCGGCTCTTCTTTGCGTTCTTTGCGGCTTTGCGGGAGGCTTCTTCCTAATGCGAACTGATCTAATCGCATCGATAAGATCGAACCAGTCTGCTTTTGGGCTTGCATTGACTGACTATCAGATCGGTCGTCTGGCTGACTATTACGATCTGGTCATCAAGCACAATCCGCTGCTGCATCTCGTTGCTCCGTGTTCGCCCGAGGTGTTTGCTACTCGGCACATTCTCGAATCGCTTACGCTGCTCGACCATCTGCCAAAGGGTGCAAATTTCGCCGATGTAGGGACCGGTGCCGGATTGCCCGCGATCCCGTGTTTACTGGCCCGCGACGACCTTGAAGCGGTTTTGATCGAGTCAAAGGAGAAGAAGGCAAGCTTTCTTGAAGCAGCGGTTAAGAGTCTCGATCTCTCGTCGCGTGCCGAGATCACAAATCGACAGTTTGCTGAAACTAACGCCGCTGATTGTCAATTTGTCACTTGTCGAGCTCTCGACAGGTTCACAGAACGACTGCCGGCATTGATTCGCTGGGCCGATCGACGACAACTGCTTCTTTTTGGAGGAAACGGATTTACCGAGGCCTTGAATAAGGCCGGAGCGGTCTTTTCTAAGAAGTTGACGCCGCTCTCGGAGCAGCGATACTTGTTTGTCGTGAAGCCGCAGGCGGCTGCGATCGATCAGCGGGCATCCAGCCCGTATTCGCGCAGGCGGCGGTAGAGGGTCGAGGGCGAGATGCCGAGCAGGTCGGCGGTCTTGCCGCGGTGCCAGCCGGTCTTTTCGAGGGCGCCGATTATCTGTTGACGTTCGACATCGCGGAGGTTTGAGGGCGAGGCGTTTTGGAATGATGCGACGGGGCCCGGTTGCGGCGCGTTATAGCTAACGGCGATGGCGGGCCTCTCGGTCGGGAACGCGATCTCGGGCGGGAGTTCTCGGGGCGTGATCGTGCCGTTGTCTGAGAGCAATATCGCTCGTTCTAGACAGTTGCGAAGCTGACGGACGTTGCCCGCCCAGTTGAATTCATTGAGAGCTTCGATCGCGGCCGGTGAAAGTTCGGGCTCGTCGTGGCCGGCGAGCTTGTGAAGCAGGTGACGCGAGAGCGGTTCGATGTCTTCGCGGCGTTCACGCAATGGGGCGACGTTGATCTCAAAGCTGTTGATGCGATACATCAGGTCGGATCGAAAGACGCCATCGGCAACGGCCTGGTCCTTGTCGCGATTGGTGGCGGCGACGAGCCTGACATCGACCTCGACTTTTTTGACGCCGCCGACGCGGAAGAACGAACGCGTTTCGAGAGCACGCAGCAGCTTTGACTGAAGCTGCATCGGCATCTCCATCACTTCGTCGAGGAACAGTGTTCCGCCGTCGGCGATCTCAAAGAGGCCGAGCTTTCGGGTTCGAGCACCCGAGAACGCCCCTGCCTCGTGGCCGAAGAGCTCGCTTTCGAGCAGCGTGTCCTGCAACGCGGCACAGTTCAGGTCGATGAACGGTTTCTCGGCTCGCTTGCTCAGGCGATGAATTGCCTGGGCGATCAGTTCTTTGCCAACGCCGCTCTCGCCGGTAATGAGAACGGATGTGTCAGACGGTGCAACGCGCTGAACGAGCCGCAAGGATTCCTTCATCTGCGCCGACTCGGCAATGATGTCGGGCAGCTCGACGTTGGTCCTGGCGATCTGTGCGCGCAGCCGCTGATTATCGACCTTTAGCTGCTGCTTTTCGGCGGCTGCCGTGACGAGGGCCGACAGTTCGCCTATGCGATAGGGCTTGGTCAGATAGTCATATGCGCCGAGCTTCATAGCCTCAATGGCGGATTCGACGGTGGCCTGGCCCGTGAGCATTATGACCTCGGGCGGATTCTGGCATCGCTCACGCGTTCGGCGGAGTAGGCCCATACCGTCGAGCCGAGGCATGTTTATGTCGCACAGCACTACGTCAAAGTCCTGCGTGTCGAGCAACTCCCAGGCGGCCTCGCCGTCCTCGGCACATTCGACCTCGTGGCCCTGGCGCGAAAGTTCCTTTTGGACTACGAGGCGGAGGTTACGTTCGTCATCGACGACTAATAGTTTCGGCATGGTGTTTGGTAGTAGGTCAGGAGATAGTGGTTACAGGAAGGAAGATGCTGAACGTCGTGCCCTTGCCGACGCTAGATCGGACACTTATACGCCCGTCGTGTTCAGAGATGATGCCATAGCAGACTGCCAGGCCGAGTCCTGTGCCCTTGCCGACATCTTTGGTCGTGTAGAACGGCTCAAATATCTTGGGCATGTTCTCTTGCGTGATACCGCAGCCGGTATCGGCGATGTCGATCTGGATGCGATTGCCTTTCGTGGCCACACGAAAGGTCAGGATGCCGCCGTCGGGCATTGCATCGATGGCGTTGGTCGCAAGAGCGATGACGGCCTGTTGTATCTGACCTCCGTCGGCCATGACCATTGGGAGGCCGGACTCGATCTCGATGCGATGCTCGATGCGTTCGCCGCGTTTCTGGTGCGAGATGAGGTTTGCGGCCGACCGGACAACGTCGCCGGTGTCGGTTTCGGTTCGCTCGCCGGCGCGTATCCGGCTAAAGTCGAGCAGGTCCATCGTGATGGTTTTGCAGCGAAACGCCTCGCTCTTGATGAGGCCGAGGTATTCGCTCAGGTCATCACGGGAATCCGAGGCGTCAAACGAGCCCTCCTCGATCCGCTGTTCGAGGGCCTCGGAGCACGCGGCGATGGTTGCGAGCGGGTTGTTGATCTCATGAACGACGCCCGCAGCCAAACGGCCGACAGCCGCGAGCTTTTCGGCTCGGTTCATCGCCAACACGGCCTCAACGCGGGCAGTGACGTCCTCACCGACGGTGATGACGTGGGTGACGTCGCCCGTCGCAGGATCCTTCATCGGGACCTTGCTGACCATCCAATGAAGGGGCGAGCCGTCTTCGGCGATAGTCTGCTGCTCGATGCGCTCGATACGGCCCGTTCGGAACGCGCGTTCGAATTCCTCACGGTGACGGCCCTGCGGATACTTTTCGAGCACGTCAAACACGTTTCGGCCGACAGCGATCTCGCGGGGTATGCCCTGAGCGCCGACCTCACGATGACGGTTCCAGGTAACGACGCGGTAGTCGCGATCGACGACGTACAGAGATACCGGCAGTGCGTCGAGCACGGCCTCGGTAAACTTGCGGTGCTCCTCGCGGGCCTCGATGACCGACGCGTCGATGGCCGAGCCGTAGTGGGCCGACAGGCTGATGCTCATCGCGGCCATTTGCGTCGCGGCGTCGATCAGGCGGGAATTAGATTCGGTCAGTTCGTCGCGTGATGCAAAGCCGACCACGATCGCCCCGCGTATCTCGCCGTTGACGTGCAGAGGGGAGACGTATTCGATAGCGTGTTTACTGTCGATCAGGAATTCGTCGTGACTCGATTCGGTGTAGCCGATCTGAGGCGGCAGCAGCCCCGACCAACGTTCAAAGCGCTCGCGTCGAAGAAAGCTGTCGGCAACTTCGCCCTCAGCCGTGAATGCACAGCTAACGATGCCGATGTCGGAAAGCTCGGCAACAAACATCGCGACGGCGGCATCTGTGCCATTACGAAGCGATTCGGCGACGCGGCCGGCCACGCGCTTGGGATGCACGCTCACGAGCAAGCTGCGGCCAAGCTCTGAGATGAACTTGAGTTCGCTTGAATTGTCACCGTGGCCGGGCGGTGCGGACACATCGCTCGCGGCCCGTTTCGGCGGCGCAGAGGTAAGCATTTTGCGGTTCGCACCGGAATTGATCGCCGGTGCGTAAAATGGTTCGGTTTAGGAGAGTCGATTCGACCGGGGACGGTATCGGAAGCCTCCTTGTTTATTACAAACAATTTTTAACCCATTGTCAACAGATTTAGCACTCTGAATTATGGTTGACATGCCGCTGAAAGGCGTTAAGAATCAGTAAATACACGATGCAGGTAGTTTGGAAGCGATTTTTCACATTCATGCAGATCATCGTGGCCGTATTGATGACGGTTGGGGTGTCGTCTGCATCCGCTCAGCAGGTTGTGGACAAGACCGTTGCGACAGTCACAAGCGGCTCACGAACCGAACTCATAACTTACTCAGACCTTGTTTGGCAGCTCGCCCTTGAGCCCGGTGTTTCGATCGATGGACCGGGCAGTGAGGACCTAAATCGAGCACTGCAAACCCTTATAGATCAGCGGCTTTTCGCGATCGAGGCTGAGCGGTTGCCTCGTTCCGCCCCGACCGACAAGGAGATCACCGCTGAGATCGGACGGCTGATCAGCTATTTTCCGTCAGCGGCGGCATTCGAGGTGAGATTGAAGCAGGTCGGATTTGATTCCGTGCAGGATCCTGCGTTCGAGAGGCTGATCGCAAAGCGGCTGGCTATCGAGAAATATATCGACTTTCGGTTTCGCAGTTTTGTCGTCGTGTCGGCGGATGAAGAGACGCGCTACTATCGCGACGTATTTGTCCCCGATTTTCGCCGCCGTTTTCCCGGCCTTCTCATGCCGACGCTGGATGAGAAGCGCGGTGAGATCCGCGTGATCCTCGAACGTGAAAAGGTCGGCACTGCCATCGAACGTTTTCTCGATGAGGCAAAACGCCGAGTGGCCGTCGAGATACTGATCGAAGTTTGACCCGAGATGTGGAAACTTCTCCTCACAGCCGCGGTTGCCGCGGGCGTCGCATTCCTCTTACCGTCACAGCCGTCCAGTGCTGAGCCGACGGTCTCGAGTGAGAGTGTAAACGGACCCGTAGTTGGCCAGGCCTCCCGTGCGGGCGTGAGTGATGCTGTATCAGCATTAGCGTCGCGGAGGTCGAAACGGCCGAGCGGCAAGCTTATAACAACAGTCGTCGGACCCTCAACAGATACAGCAAGTTACGTTTTGTCCAGAACGCCTGACACAGGCGTGAGCATCGGGCGATTCTCATCGGCCCCGATGCCGACGCCGTCATTATCGTTTGACGGACTCGCGAATTACGACAACATCACCGCATACAATGCGGTGATAATTCCGCCGGACACGATTGGTGAAGTTGGGCCGAACCATTATGTACAGGCGATCAATGCGCTGGTTCGCGTCTTTGACAAGAACGGCAACGCATTGACCCCGCCGTTTCGGATGAGCCAACTGTTCGCCTCGCTCGGCACTGTTTGTGCGGCCCGTGACGACGGCGAACCGATCGTTGTGCATGATCCGCTTGCCGACCGCTGGCTGCTTAGTCAGTATTGCAATGCATTTCCCCCGTTCAGGCAGATGGTCGCCGTATCGCAGACGGGCGATCCGACAGGTGCGTACTTTGTGTATGAGTTCGTAATGCCAAACATTAGGCTGAACGATTTTGCCAAGTTCGGCGTCTGGCCTGACGGGTATTACATGTCAACGGAAGAGTTCACCGGTGCAGATTTTTCGGGACACGGAATGTTTGCCTTTGACCGGGCCAAGTTGCTCGCGGGCGATGCTGCGGCGTCGTATGTTTACTTCAGCCGAAATGCACCGGCCGCGACGCGACGCGGCAATCTGCTGCCATCCGATCTCGACGGACTGCGGCCACCAGCGGCAGGATCACCGAATATTTTCGTCGGCTACACCGCGACCGAATATGGCGACGCGCAGGACACTCTGCAGCTCTATGATTTTCACGCAGATTTCGTAACTCCTGCAAATTCAACATTTATCGAACGCAGCGAAAGCCCGCTCGCAGTCGCCGCCTTTGATCCGACCAGCCCTGACGGCCGCGAGGACAT
>JAGOWF010000130.1 GCA_018060305.1 Pyrinomonadaceae bacterium | reverse complement strand
ATCGATCCGGTTGAGGTGATGGTCAATGAATAACTGCCTCTGATTCATGCCGGCGGCGAATAATCGGTAAAATCCCCTCGCTCCATTATCGGCGGCAGCTCATCCCCATCCGTCCCGACTCGTTCGGGATGAAGGTTTGGAATCAGGTGAAGCGTCTCCGTCAGCCGTTCGATAAATGATGGTGTGTGTTTTGGCATTAAATTAGACGGACGAATAGCACCTTATCGCGAATAAAAAACCTTTATCCAGTTCTGAGCGCTGTTAATGTTCTTGATGCCTTTTGGGTAGCCCTTTGTCGAGTCGAGGCCTACGAGCCGATGGGCCGTTTCGCGATTTACGTCGTTGGGAAAGAATATTACAAGGGAGTCGATTCGGTTCCCGCGAAACTCAACGGTCATATCCTCGCCAATCGAGTACGCCTGCATGTAGCCTTCGGGCCCGTCGTCCGAGGAATCCCAAGAATCAGACGGAGTACGCCCAAGGAGTTGTTGAACTTCCCGTGGCGTTTTGCCTGCTAACGCCGCCGCGTTGAAGTAAGGCGTAGATGTTGCGGGAGCACTTGCAGGCGTCTGCGTAGTTTTTTCAGGCTCGGTTCGTCTCCCGCCCGAACAGGCTAGGACGACGACCACAAGAATTATTACGACCGGTGCTAAAGCATTTGATTTATCCATAGCTAAACACCACTGCGCGACCTTTCGAATCCCAAACCGGTAATCTGTTGACACTGCCGAGAAATGGGCTCTATCTAGAGTTTTCACGCACTTTTGGACGAGGACCTTGCTTATCCTGTTACCCGTTTCTGATTTCGGTTTCTGGTCTGATTCCCGTCGAAGGCGGCCGTCGCGGAAACGACACGAATTCCCGTTCCGACTCGGCCTGTTGCCGTCGAATGTCTTTGTAAATAGTGTCGATATTGTGATCAAATTTCGCAGCGTATTCTTCGCGAATACGGTGTATTTCTTCCACTATCTCATCCTTCCACATTTCCTTCTTCGCCATTCATAGAGCCAGAAGAATTCTGAGCCGCATTTCAACTTCGTCTAACGTCTGGTCCGTCACCGTTCCGAGTCGCTGGCGAAGGCGATTAATAGAAATCGACCGGAGGTCCTCGCATTTAATAAAGCTGGTAACGCTCAGGCCGCCTTCAGGTGGTTCGACCTGGACGTGTGAGCGGATGCCTTTCCCTTTCGACGTGATAGGTAGCACCATCACCAATTCCGCGTGACTCTGATTAAAGAGGTCCTCAGAGACGACGAGGGCTGGGCGAGTTCCAGCTTGTTCACGGCCAATCGTCGGATCGAACGACGCCGTCCACACTTCTCCGCGTAGAGGTTGATTCATTCGTCCTCGATGTCGTCGGCAAGAGTCGAGTCCCAAACGAGGCGCTCATCTAGTTCGTCCTGCCACGCCTCGGGATCTTGCTTAAGACGAGCAAAATCGTCGTTGAGTCCTTCGAGAAATCTTCGACGCTTATACTGTTCAACCGCCTCGTCAATGATCGACTGCATTGATTCACCGCCCTCACCGCTTAGCGTCCGCAGCACTTGATACGTTGAATTACTGATCCTGACTTGTGTGCTTGCCATAGTTTGGATCTTATCTATTGTCATCCAAAGTATCAACCACATAGTTGACAGACTACGCTTCAACTCAGCGGCATTTCGGTCGTCGGATGCCGATATTCTACACCCGATCTCTAGATTAAGACAGTTTTTAGTGCCTGGCCGGTGTGAGATTTCTTGATACGTGCAACCTCTTCCGGCGTTCCAACCGCGACGAGTTTGCCGCCGCCGGAGCCGCCTTCGGGGCCGAGATCGATGATGTAGTCGGCGCTCTTGATGACATCGAGATTGTGTTCGATGATGATGACAGTGTTGCCGGTATCGACGAGTTTTTGCAGCACGTCGAGCAGTTTGTGAACGTCGGCAAAGTGCAGGCCTGTGGTTGGCTCGTCGAGAATATAGATCGTCTTGCCGGTCGCCCGCTTGCTTAGCTCTTTTGCGAGTTTTATCCGTTGTGCTTCGCCGCCCGAGAGCGTCGTCGAGGACTGGCCGATCTGGATGTAGCCGAGGCCGACGTCGAGGAGCGTTTCGAGCTTTTGCCGGATCGCAGGGATATTTTCGAGCAGCGGCAGAGCGTCTTCGATGGTGGTCGCGAGCAGGTCTGCGATCGACATGCCTTTGTATTTGACGGCGAGGGTTTCGCGGTTATAGCGTTTGCCGCGACACACGTCGCAGGTGACGTAAACGTCGGGCAGGAAGTTCATCTCGATGCGCTTCATGCCGTCGCCCTCGCAGGCTTCGCAGCGGCCGCCTTTTACGTTGAACGAGAACCGTCCGGCCTTGTAGCCACGCGTGCGGCTTTCGGGCAGCATTGCATAAAGGTCGCGGATCGGCGAAAAGAGACCTGTATAGGTCGCCGGATTTGACCTCGGCGTGCGGCCGATGGGCGATTGGTCGATCTCGATGATCTTGTCCACGAGATCGAGGCCGGTGATCGAATGGTGTTCGAGGGGCGTGACCGCCGACTTGTAAACGTGACGGTAAAGGGCCGGATAGAGGATCTCTTCGACCAGCGTCGATTTGCCCGAGCCGGAGACGCCCGTCACGACCGTCAGCAGGCCGAGCGGGAATTCGACATCGATATTCTTAAGGTTATAGCCTCTGGCACCAATAACCTTGATGCGTTGGCCGTTTGGCAGGCGGCGAACGTCGGGGACGTCGATCTTGAGATCGCCGCGCAGATAGCGGCCCGTCAGCGAATCGGTATGACGGGCGATGTCTTTGGGCCGCCCTGTGGCGATGACTTCGCCGCCGTGCGTGCCGGCGAGCGGGCCGAGATCGATCACATGGTCGGCATGTTCGATGGTCTCCTGATCGTGTTCGACAACGAGCACCGTGTTGCCGAGGTCGCGAAGCTCGTGCAGCGTCTCGAGCAGACGTTTGTTGTCACGCGGGTGCAGCCCGATCGACGGCTCATCGAGGACATAAAGCACGCCGCGAAGCTGCGATCCGATCTGCGTAGCGAGGCGAATGCGCTGCCCTTCACCGCCCGACAGCGTCGCCGATGAACGTGCCAGTGTCAGGTAACCGAGGCCGACGGCGTCGAGGAAGTTGAGCCGTCCACGGACTTCCTTCAGCACCAGCCCCGCGATCTTTTCTTCACGAGCGGTGAGCTTGATCTTTGAAAACTTATCGCATGCGTCCGTGATCGACAGATTCACGTAATCCGCGATGCCGAGGCCGCCGACCCTGACGGCGAGGCTTTCGGGCTGGAGGCGTGCACCGTGACAAGCCGGGCACGGCATAGGAGCGATGAGTTCTTCGAGCGCGGCCTTGATCTTTTCAGAGGGCGGATTCTCGACACGCTCGCGCATCGCACGAAGGGCACCGCGCCAGTCGCGTTCGAACTTGTAATCGCCGTGCCGGAACGTCATTCGCCGCTTCGTGCCGTTAAAGAAGGCGTCGCGTATCTCTTGCGGTAGGTCTGCGAATGCCGTTGCCATCAGTGCACCAAAATCGTCGCCGCCGACTTCATCCTTATTTTTTCGCCGCCGCGTCTTCTTCGCTTTTTCCTTTCCTGTTGGCGGTTCGAGCTTGTCGCCGCCGGTAAATGTCTCGATGATCGCGACTAGCGCACCGCGTAGGAAAGTGGCTCCGGCCTTGTCAACACCGTTGAGGAAGTCGATCTTGCCGGCGGGAATGCGGCCGTCCGGCACGATCTTTGCGGTGTCGATCTCCATCACGGTGCCTATGCCCTGGCAGCGTTTGCAGGCGCCGTAGGCCGAGTTGAACGAGAACGAGCGCGGCTCGAGTTGGGCGATATTGATGCCGCAGTTTACGCAGGCCATTCGCTCGGAATAGAGTTTCTCTTCGCCGTCGATGACGGAAATAAGCACCGCGCCGCCCGTAAGCTTTAGGGCTGTTTTCACGGATTCGGTCAGGCGTTCGCGCACGCCGTTCTTCATCAACAGGCGGTCAACTACGACCTCGATGGTGTGGTTCTTTCGCTTGTCGAGCAGGATATCTTCGTCGAGCTGGCGAATCTCGCCATCGATGCGGGCACGGACAAAGCCGTCGCGGTGGAGCTTTTCGAGTTCCTTTTTGAACTCGCCTTTGCGCCCACGAACGATCGGGGCGAGGATCATAACGCGTTCGCTTTCTTTCAGTTCGCTTACGCCCGAGACGATCTGATCGACCGACTGGCGCGTGATCGGTTCGCCGCAGCCGCTGCAATGCGGCTGGCCGATAGATGAGAAGAGCAGCCGCAGGAAATCATATATCTCTGTGACCGTTCCGACGGTCGAGCGCGGGCTGCGCGAGATGGTCTTTTGCTCGATAGAGATCGCAGGACTCAGGCCCTCGACAGAATCAACATCTGGTTTCTCAAGCTGATCGAGGAATTGCCGCGCGTAGGCTGACAGCGATTCGACATACCGCCGCTGGCCCTCGGCATAGATCGTGTCGAATGCAAGCGATGATTTGCCGCTGCCGGACAGGCCCGTGACCACGACAAACTTGTCCCGCGGAATATCGACGTCGATGTTCTTGAGGTTATGCTGGCGTGCTCCGCGGACGGTGATCTGCTTGATAGTCATTACAGCCGAAAATTCCGGCAATAGCCGAAACGAGTATTTTAGCAGAATGGGAAGTCAGCCACGAATGCACGGATCAGAGTCGACCCTTAACCTGCTTTCCCTTGATTAGCGACGGCCTCCTGAGCAGCCCTGATCGCTTCGGGATCACCGAGATACTCGCGGCGGATGGGACGCAGATCGGCATCGAGTTCGTAGAGGAGCGGAACTCCCGTTGGGATATTCATATTGACGATCTCGTCGTCGGCAATCCCGTCAAGGTGTTTGACCATGGCTCTCAGGCTGTTACCGTGTGCAGCGATGATCAGCCGGCGGCCGTCCGCGACCTTCGGGGCAATACTCTCGTTCCAAAACGGAACGACGCGCTCTACCGTGTTTTTGAGGCATTCGGTTTTTGGGAAGTCGGCGATACCCGCGTAGCGAGGATCGTTCCCGAGGAAGCGTTCGTCTGAATCATCCAGCTCGGGCGGTGCTATGTCGTAGCTGCGCCGCCAGATCTTGACCTGTTCCTCACCGTATTTTGCTGCGGTCTCCGATTTATCGAGGCCCTGCAATGCGCCGTAATGACGTTCGTTGAGCAGCCACGATTTTGTGACCGGTATCCACATCAGGTCCATCTCGTCGAGCACTGTCCAGAGAGTGCGAATCGCTCGTTTTAGGACCGATGTATATGCCTCATCGAATGTGAAGCCCTCGGCCCTCAACAGTTTGCCGGCTGCGGCCGCCTCCGATCTGCCTTTTTCAGACAGATCGACATCTTTCCAGCCGGTGAACCGGTTTTCCTTGTTCCATTGACTCTCGCCGTGGCGAATAAGAACGAGTTTGTGCATACGACTATCTTAGATTTGAAATTTCAAATTTCAAATTTTGGAGCGTTCGATGAGAATTTTCCGGGCCTCAGCAACGAGATAGAGCGAGCCGGTGACGACAATGACGCCGTCGTTCGGCGTAACCGCGCGGGCGATCGCGAGTGCATTAGCGACATTCTCGGTGACGAAGACGTTCTCTCGCGATATGCGCAGAGGCAGGCAGGCGAGAAGATCACTACCGGACACGGCACGGGCGTTGGATGCTCTCGTCAGGACGATGCGAGCGGCAAGGGGGGCGAGGATCGACATCATTTCAGACACGTTCTTGTCGTTCATCGCTCCGAAAACAAGAGTGATCGGGCGGGCCTCGAACTCTGAGAGGTAGGCGGCGAACGCATTGACTCCCCCGACGTTGTGAGCACCGTCGAGCAGAATATTTCCGAACCATTCAAGGCGGCCAGGGTGACGAGCATTTCGTAACCCGGCGTTGATCTGCGTGTCGGAAATCACAAAGTGGTTCCGCAATCGACCTGCGACAGCCGCTGCAATGCTTGCATTTTCGGCTTGGTGTATGCCGAGCAGGCCTAGCGACGAATGCGGAAGCAGCGAGTGTGCCCGACCAGCCTCCGGCTCGACCGGGGCACCCTCCCTACAGGTCGGGTTTCCGCCTCCTATTTCCCTAAGTCTTCTCTTAATAACGGTCAAGACGCTCGACGCCTGCTCACCGATAACGACCGCCTTTGTATCCGCTCGAATTATCGCGGCTTTCTCCGCCGCGATTTTCTCTATCGTTTCGCCAAGATACTCCTGATGATCGATATCGATCCGAGTTATCGCTGCGATCTCTGCATTCGCCGCCGTTGTCGCGTCGAGCCGGCCGCCGAGGCCGGTTTCAAGGATTGCGACATCAACTTTGGCTTCGGCGAAGGCGAGCAGGGCGATCGCAGTGACCTGTTCAAAAAACGTCGGCACGTTGCCGATCTCGCCGTTGGCGGCAAGCGTCTCGGAAGTCTGGCGGACTTTCGATGCGAAGCGAGCAAAGTCGCCGTCGCTAATATCGACATCGCCGATATTGATCCGCTCAGTGATCGAGATCAGGTGCGGCGAGGTGTAAACGCCTGCCTTGATACCGGCTTCGATACAGATCGAGCGCAAAAAGGCGCAGACCGAGCCTTTGCCGTTTGTGCCCGCGATCTGGACTTTTAGATAGTTGTTCTGAGGATCGCCGAGTTCGGCGAGCAGGCGACGAATGTTATCGAGGCCGAGCTTCATCGTCTCGACCTCGTTGCCTAGGGAAAGGAGATAAGTTTCGGCTTCGGGGAAGTTCACGGTCGGGCCTCGCGTGCCTGATCGTATGCGTCGGCCTCTACAGCAGCCGAGAACCTAAAGTCGGTCTGCCTGATCGCGATAATAAAGGGGTGAATACTCGGAACCACGCCGTCAAGTTTGGCCTTCACGATAACACCGAGAGTTCCGGTAACGTTTAAGCCCAGTTTTTTCGCATAATTTCGAGCAGCGCGGTCATCGATGATGATGGTTGAATTCAGCATTTCCAGGGCGAGAGCGATCGCGGTCGCCTCGCCCGCATCTATCGAAGCCGGCATCCGGGAGGTGCTCTTTAGATCCGTCGGACTTTTGACGCTCACCCATTCAGGCAGGTGGAAGCCGACCTCACTTTCGATCTCGGGAGTCGTAACTATCTTGCGGTATGTTCGTTTGAGGAGCTCAATAGCGCCGATCTTATTGAGAATGATCAGGCAACTCGCATCCGAAATGACGGCATTAGGCATTTTTCACGTCTTCCGCAAGTTCTGCGGGTGACATATTGAAGTAGTACACTCCGTAATCACCAAGCACCTTCGGAAAATCCCACTTACTCATACCGGCGAGTTCTGCGGCCTGTCCGAGCGAGAGAGTTCCTCGCTCATACAATTTGGCTGCTATTAGACGGAGAACGTCCGTCTTTTCCTCCTCCTTGAGATCGGGTAAATTTAAGGTAAGCGTACTCATGCCGCAATTATAGAGCTAGGACGAAAAAATATCTATTCGAAACTTTCGCGCTGTAGGTAGCACATCATATGTCCGGTTGAGATAGCAGGTGATATGTCCGCTAAGCGGGCGGCGAGGGTAGAGAATCATGGATATGAAACTCTACACAGGGGCCGCAGTGGAGGCGGCGATGAAAAG
>JAGOWF010000129.1 GCA_018060305.1 Pyrinomonadaceae bacterium | reverse complement strand
CCGACGACACTACGAAGTAAAAAAGGATCAGCCCTAATACCAGGAAAAGGATCTGAAGGGCCTTGATATGTCTTAAAACTCTAGCCATCCAAAGGCATTCTTACCAAAACACAAAACGACCCGCCCGTATTGTGTTTCCAACACAGCAAGACGTGGCCGCAATAAATTGTATCAGCTAGAAGCCGTTTTTCTTAGGCAGGACTCAGAAAACCACAAAATCGACCGGACGGGAGAGGTTACGGGCCTAAACTGCCCGCTTATACTCATCCACAAATTTCAACGCCTCGCGACGCACATGATCGGCAAGCCGCGGATCGATGATGCTCTTGATCCTCGACGCCTCAATGTCTCGCGCCGCCTTTGTCTTAAAATCCAGAATCGTTTCAGCCGCACTCAGCATTGCGCTGGTTTCGGGATTGTCGCTCAACGACCCGACAACGGTTGAAGGCTCGTGAACTAATGCCGCCGCGGCACCACCCACCGATCCATGGTCATGAAGATCGCGGAACACGCGGCTTGTGCTCATGCAGGTCTCGATAAGCTCGTATTCATCCGGATCGAGCAAATGTGCCACGAAGCGCGCGTGCTCGTCCATAATGTTCGACCAAAAATGCCCGACCTCTTCGCTATCGAACTCGGATTCGCCCTTTGCAAGCGTGTTCAGCCGCCGCGTCCAACGCTCGGCTTCGTGTCTCGTGTGATCAAAAAACAAATCCCATACGAGGCTCTGAAATTTACCCGATGCCTGTGCGTCCGCGAGCTTTGCCTTGTACTCGATGAATGGCTTCATCGCCTCGGTCGCTTTATCGCAAAAATTCTTGACTTCGCCGCCATCGGGCGGGCCATTGCTGTCGATTTCGTCAAACAATTGTGTAAATGATTTGTTGAACTCGATCGCCTGCTCGCGTTCGTTCGGGGCCAGCTCGGGCGGCATCAATAGAGTAAAGAACAGCGCGTGCTCGGCCATTATGTCCGTTGCAAACCGAGCGTCAGCCCATGCGTGGGCCGCGACGTCGTTGTTGTGCGGCGCGGGAGCGATCACCGCCTTTTCGAAAGGCTTCGCAATCTCCTTCGCGCCGCCTCTTGTATATTGGATAAAATCACTTTCTCGTGTTTGAACTGCTTTCTGTGCCATCGTTGCAGTTGCCTCCTTGCATTTGGTGTCCACTTTACAGTCCACGTTCAGCAATTTATGTTCGCGAGGTTACATAAACACATGGTTGACCCTCATGGTTATGATTCATCACGTGGCGCGGGTTCAGGCCATAGCAGGGGAAATACTCGGCATGGGAAGTCGGTCGAGGATTTGGAGGGAGAAACGATCTGCAAATGGTCACATGCCACGATTCATGGCAAACAGATTTCACCCCAAAAAAACGATCTAATGGTTGGAATGTTTTGAGGAACGCGCGCCGACGATCTCCGTCACCACGCGGCCCGGAAATCGCCGAAAACCCATCGCCGATAATGCGGCATCGGGACGATTATTCTCATCGATCCGGCCCATAAGGGAAAGGATCGTCGGCAGGACGCTGAGGTTATCGTATGGCTCATCTACCTCCAGCCCGCGCGGGATCCCTGTAGTCTCGCCGCCCGCGATCATAAAGGTCGAGTTGGTCGAAACACGGAAAAAGGAACCGTGATTACCGCCCGGATTAAAGCCCTTGACGTCAAAGTTCCAGTGGTTATTGGCCATTATCAGCATATCGGTCTCGGCAAGATGCCGCTGCCTTTCGCGAAAGCGGCGTATGAGCCGGTGGTCGGCGGTAAGGCCCTCCGCGTCATCGAACAACGTATGCTTCCCCAACTGCTCGATAAGGCCGATGATGCCATTGGAGTACATTGTTCGGTGGACCGCCCGCAGCCAGTCAACCTCAGTGTGCCATCGATTGAGCCAGGCTGCCTTATTGCCTTCAGCGATATTCAAGGCCGGATCTTCAAGGATCTTGAGCGGAAGCCCGGCGGCCCAATCACTCGTATCAAAGCTGACCGACCCGTCGGTGTCGGCCATCAGATTGACGATCGGCAGATACCTGATCGATCCACCACCATCGTTTCGCGTTAGGAGCAACGCCTGCCGGTCGCGGCCGGCATAGAGCCAGATCGGATCCGCGTCGCACTTAAGATCGCCGGTCAAAGCACCGCCGAAAGCGCCGCGTGGGATAGTCGTCGCAACAAAATCGATGGGCCGATTGCTTACGTCAGGCTGAACATTGTTCCGCACCGTCTGCGCGGTAAAAAGCTCAAAATAGTTGACGTGCTGAAAGCTGACAGTCATATCGATCCGGCCATTATTGTCGAGCACCAGCCCATTTTGCGACGGCCCGGCAACATAATTCTGAAGCTGATATATCGAATTGTGGTCGCCCATTGCCCCCGGTGCGATCAGCGTCTCGATCTTGGCGTCCTTTGGCTCAAAACCCTCCTTCTTGAGAGATAGCAGGTTTCTCAGGTTGTCCAGATACGCTCTGTAGTCAGCCTCTTCGCGTCGGGAAAGTTTGTTTTGCGCGGCGATTCGCCGTCCCTCGACCTCGACGCCGGGCTTCGCGATCTTTGGATCGAATTGTGCTGTAAACTCTGCGATAACCTTGTCCTGCGCCTCTATCTGTCGGTGAAGGGCCTCAAGCTCCTCTGACATCTCCCGCACGGTCGTGTCCCAATCCGCGCGGTGTCGTTCGATCAGGTCAAAGAACGTCGCGACGGCCGCCTTTCGCACGTCTGGTTTGAGGCTGTCTCGCTGCAACTGCTGCAGCAAGATGTGTAGAACATTCAGATCGCTGTTGCGAAGCTGGACCGAGGCGCGCTCGTTGCCGTCAAAATCGAAAAGGGCCGTTGGATAGTCCTTGCTCTGGCCTTTGAGATAGAGAGATTCGCCTGACGGCGTCCTGATCAACGGAGTGAATGGGTAAAGGGCCTTGACCGAGTAATCGAGCATCAGCCGACGCTTCGTTATCACATGGTGAGCACCGGCGGCGCGTTTGTTGAGAAGTTTTACGAGGTTGTAGCCCTGGCTGTAAACCTTGTCCTTAGAGTTAAAACCGTGGTCCGACACGAGCACCAACGCGGTCTCGCCCGCCCGCGAGGAATCGCCAATGGCCGTCCAGAAACGGCCGATCGTCCGGTCAAGTTTCTTAATGTCTGCCAACTGCGCGTTCGGGTCGTGGTTCCCATGAGCCACATGGTCAAATGAGACATCGTAATAGTCGAGATAGTCGAACTCGGGCTTGTTGACGAGGCGATTGACGATGTCTCGCTCGTTCTGCCGCATCGTCATGCTGCTGAAGTGAATACCCATCGCCCATTCATCCATCATGTCGCCCGGACTGCCCGGATAGAGGTGCATGAACCCGCTGCCGATGACCTCCCAACGATTACCGCGCTGATAGAGCTGGGCACTGATGTAGCGCTTGGTATAAGGAAAGATGTCGGCAAGGATCGGAACCTCAAGCTGGTCCAGCACCTCAAGCGCCGGCATATCGGCTACCTTTTTTAGGCCATAGTCTATGAAGAACGGAACAAAGTTAAGGTAATCGTAAGAATGCAATGTGTACCGGTCGTATTCGACGTTTCCTTTGACGTGCAGGTGCTGCCCGGTGTCGATCGTGCTCCACGACGGGCCTGACAGGCTCATGCCACGAGTATAAAAATTGTCCAGCCGCGTGCCATTTTTATAGAATGCTTCCGCGATCCACGGCAGTTGCGACTTGCCTGTCGCCGGGTCGATCTCTTTTACATACTTATCGACGAGATAGCCCGGAAGGCCGTCGATCTTCATAACGACCAACCGCTTAACGCCTTGGGCTGCTGCCGACGACACAAGGATCAGCAGAACCAGGCAGCCCAGAACAATTTTCGATCTCAGAAGCTCCATTTACGGGAGGATCAGTTTGCCTCGATCGCAGCAATAGCGGCTGCGTCGCGTTTGGAAAATCGTTGGCCTTCGTCTAGTGCGCGCCGAAGATAGCGAGCACAGGTATCGCGCCAGGTCGCCTCGAAATTCGGATCACGGTGAATCGCAAGCAGTTCCTTTTTCGCGGCCGAATTGTTGATGCGGTAAAGTCCCGCCAGCGCCATCGAACGCATCGCGTCGTCTGGTGCGATCCGAAATATCTTCGCCAGGGCGCGGCTCGTCTTGCCCTTCGCCGCAGCGCCGTTCTCAGCGACAAACTGCAACGCTCGACGGACAGCTACCGCATCGCTGTCGATCTCGGGATCGGATGAATTGTAGGCGGTCTCGCGCAGGATTCGTTCGTGGTGATCAAGCTGCCGCCTGATGTCCATCTTGGCCAACATTTCCGGCGAGATGTCTTCGCGATGCCGATATATTCCCAACGTGAACACGCTCGCAAGCGAGAATAGGAGCCGCTCTTTCGAGCCGTGTGCCAGCTTGACCATCTCTTCGCGACGGTCGCGTATCAGCTTCGCCGGCAGGCCGTCGGGCTTGCTGGCGTATGTCATCAGGTTCTGATATTGGCGACTCGCGATCTTCACCTGCGAAACGGCATCATTCTCCATCGGATTGATCGAAGCTCGCTCGACTCGGTCGATCAACTCGTCCTCGAGGCCATCGTCGAGGCTGTGCTCAAGAGCCAAAAGCATCTTCAATTGGGCATAAGAGCGCTGGCGCGATGCGCCGTTAATGTCCATTCCGCGCTTTCCGGTCGCATAATCATAAACCCACCGCCCGACGAAATACGGGACGCTGCTGAACTTTGATATCGCCAGCACGTTGTTCGTGACGTCATTCAGAACTCTGCGGCTGATCTCACGCCGTTTCGGATTCCCGCCGTCCCGAAAATCAATAAGTATTACCGGTATTTTTGGATTATCAAGGCCATAAAGAGCGAGCGGTATCATCGTTCGCTCTCGCGCGCCCTTAGTCCCGGCGTTCACGACGCGGTTCTCGGCGTCAAACCACCACGTCTGCGTATAGCCCTTCCATTTCCTGAGCCCGCCATCATTCCACGGATTGGCGATATTTAGGAATCGCGAGTCAAACCGCCGGTTGGAATTCTCGATAAGATCATCGGCGGCGACCCAGACCATCGCATGTCTGGCCTCACCGTCCTGCATCTCGATCGGGTCAAAATACAGCCGCTGTGCCTCGGTATATTGGCGCAGCAGTTCCCAATTGGTGCCGCGCTCAGATTTGACCCTCGTCATTTCGCGCTCATAGACGCGGCCAAGAGTCTCATCCTGCACGTGCCATCCGAGCGTTTTATCCGTAAGCCACAGCCGTGCCTGTATGTCCTTAAGCTCAGTCTCACTCAGGAGTGTTTCCTTCTCAATTGACTGATACAAGGCGAGGATCGTCAGGGCACTCGCGACAGCCGTTCTGCGGTGGTCGCGCGAGTTCCGGTGATATTGAGAGACAACTGACTTGCCGCCGAGGCCAAATTCGCTCCTCACGATCCGCTTAAAGACTGACCAGAATATCTGATCCCATAGCGCCTTGTTTGACCGCTGCATATCGACAATAGGCGGCGGAGGCCCCGAGGTTTTAGAACGGCCCGTCGTGCGTGTATAAAGGAAAGGCACTGATCCGGCGACGCGCTGTAATACACTGGGTTTGGCATATGTGTGCATCCAAACGTATCGAAGTCGATCGTTCTCGCTTATCTCATCACCGAGCGTGTCGCGCAGAACGCTGATAATAGGCAGTTCCTGTGAACCGTACTCGCTGCCGTCACCGATGAGCAGGCCGGATTTTGCAAAGATCGTCACGATCTCGGCACCACCCTGGACCGGCACCTTTTCGACGCGAAAGATATCTGTCTGCGCGTTGATTCCCGCGGCCGATAGAGCCGATAGAACGACACACAACAATAACCTCTCAATAAAATTGCTCACACTTATTTCGGGCTGAACTATTCTAGGTCAAATCGGCCAAATTTTCGAGAACTATTGGGAGTTTTTTTGAATCGGAAAGCGGCGTTATTCGTAATTGAGGGCCTCGACCGCATCCAGCCGGGCAGCCCGCAGGCCGGGATACAACGCCCCGATCACACCGCTGACGAGGCCCACGCCTACGACCGTAGCGACCACTTGCGGCTCAATTGCAACTGTAAGTGACGTCCATTTTGCCGTTGCCGCCCGCAGCAAAACGGTCGCCAGCACCCCAAAGATAACGCCGCCAATGCTGATGAGCAGGGCCTCCTGAACGATCGTCATAGCAATGCCAAAACGCGACATGCCCAGACTCTTGAGAACGCCGATCTGGCGTGTCCGCTCGGTCACGGTAGTGTACATCGTCAGAAGGACGATTAGTGCACTTATGCCGCCCGCGACCCCGACAACCACGTCAAGAAAAACATTTAGGGCCGGGACGCCCTGCATATACAGTTCCTCAAGCTCGCTCGTGAGAATGATCTGATTGTCAGGAAATCTCGCGTGCAGCAGATCACCGACCTCCTGCGGTGTCCGGCCCGGCTGTATCTTTACGAGAAAGGCCGATGCAAGATCGTCTGTACCCAACTGAGCCTGCATTGTCGAAAGTGGGATTTTGACCCGCGCACCCGCGCTCGGCTCATACGCGCCGACGATCTCAAAATCGCGTTCGTAGATCTGAAATTTATCGCCGACCTTCTTTTTCCGACGTTCGAGCCACGTCGGGTCGGTCATCATCTCATCTCGGCCATCGACAAATTTTCGCCCTTCAACGACCTCCAGCCCCGAAATCTCAGCATACTTATCAAACGGAATGCCGTCGATCAGTCGATTGCCGGTCGTCGTCTCGTTTGCCATTACGCTGTTCTGTCCGATGGGGACGACAGCCTTTACGCCGTCAACTTTTTCCAGATCCGCTCCCATCGACACAGGCAGCCGCAGCACATCAGCCCCGGTCAGTCCCATGCTGCCCGACGAACGAAACATGATCTCGGCGCCCACATTGGCCTCGCGCGCGGCACGTTCGCGCAGGCTGCCATTGGCTAGTCCGATCGTAAACACGATCAGCAACACGCCGACGCCGATGCCCAGAACGCTAACGATCGTCCGTGCCGGCCGGTGAAGCATATTCGAGAAAACAAGGCTGTTCATCAATAAATTGCCCCTGGCTTTAGCCAGGGGTCAGCGTCGAAATAGATTCCGGGCTTTAGCCCAAGTCGGCTCAAGCGGGCGACAAGCTATCAAACCCCGACAACTTCCCCATCCTCGACGAGATACGGCGTAGCGGACGGCTTATCGACATCCTGTTCAAGGACTTTCGCGATCACGGGCAACGACAGCGAGCGGGTTTTTTCGATGTTCGGCACCTCGTGGCCCTTCGCGTAAACCGCGTGACGGCCATGCTCCTCATACCATCCGGCCAGCGACGCTGTCTTGTGCATTTCCTCAATTATCTGCCGCCAGCCGACACCCGTGTTGTATGCGCAAAAGCTGATCTCGCCCTCCTGCGTGCCGTATGGAATGACGCACATCTCGGTGCGGCGAAAATCATACGTAAACACGTCCTGAAACCACATTCCCTCGACACACAGCACGCGCCAGACATCTTCTTCAGTTCGCTCGGCCTGCATCCGGTCGTTGCGGTCGCTGTTCGATGTCGTCGAGGACGGTTTGAACAAATTGACGATCTGCGAGATCGGGAAGCCCTCCGGCGCCCGCGAAGCGTCGTAATTCCGCATGATCGCCAT
>JAGOWF010000128.1 GCA_018060305.1 Pyrinomonadaceae bacterium | reverse complement strand
AGGGAAGAAATCCCAACGCGCTGTTTTGCGGCGTCGCGAGAATCGCAGTGCCTGACCCCGTCCGATTCAGGACTTTTGCCAGCCCCTGATCTACTTCAGGATGCCAATCCGAAAGTAGGTCAAGGGCGGCACAACTACGATCACTGAGCGCTGCCCGCGATCGGAACGTCGCTCGGCAGACCGAACTGATGATTTTGCGGCTGCCCATTTGAACTCTGGATGGCGTACCAGGTCCCGTTACGGTAAACGGCGATGTCCGTCCTCCCGTCGCCGTCGTAATCGCCGGGCACCGGCCGGTCGGTCGCCAGGCCCCACGTCGTGATGGAGACTGCACCGTCGGAACTTCGGCTGATGTACCAATTCCTGTCCGTAGGTCTAAAAACAGCGATGTCCGTCCGGCCGTCTCCGTCATAGTCACCGGGCACGACACGATCGCCATTGGCGCCGAATTGCTGTGCTCGGAAAGTATTTGTCCCGCTTTCGACGACATACCAGATCCCGTCCGTCGGACGAAAGACGCTTAGGTCGGTGCGCCCGTCGCCGTCAAAATCAGCGGTCGAGGTGCGATTAACGCTGACACGGGCGGCAGTGTAGATATTAAGCAGGCCGTCGCGACTTGAGACCAAATACAGGATCGAGCCGTCCGTCGAGATCGACGGGGATTGTTCAGTACCCGACGAATTAACGCCGGCTAGGTTGACGGGTGGGTTCCATGCAGCGGTAACCGAAGCACGGGTTGCGACCCATATATCCCGGCCGCCTAAACTACCGTCGCGATCCGAGGAAATGAATATCTCAAGACCATCGCGTCTGACGCTCACGCCCCTGTCGAGTGCCGTAGTGTTTAATGCCGCAACATTTGTCGGGGCATTAAATGTGCCGTTTGGGTTGCGTGTGCTTTGGTAGATGTCTTCACTGCCCGCCCGGTTACTGGTGAAATAGAGAACCGCATTCCCGGTCGCGGGGTCCTCAAAATAGCCGGGTGCGATTTCGCCAGCGTCGGTATTGATGACTGCGCCGAGATTGACTGGCGCAGTCCAGCCGAAATCGTTATTCACGTCTGTTCTGGTCGTCATGTAAATGTCCGTGGCGCCAACCGCGTCCGGACAGCTGCAGCTAAAAAACATCGTCTTGCCGTCAGCCGAAAGTGACGGCAGATTCTCGTTGCTGCTCGTATTGATGACCGCGCCGAGGTTTTGCGGCGTCCCCCAAGCGGCGGTTTGCGTCGGGCGTTGCGAAACCCAAATATCGAGGCTCCCAAAGCCGGGCCTGTCGCTAGAAAAATAGAGGCTCAAGCCGGTCGGGGCAATTGATACGTTATTCTGGTTGTTGCCCGAATTGACCGTAGCTCCAATATTTTGCGGCAGGTTGAAAACTGAAATGCTTGTAGGCGCTTCCGACGCCGAGCCGTTTGCCAAGGTAACTAACGCCGTGCATAAGGCGATGGTCGCCACACGGCTAAATATTGACTTTTTCATGATTGTCTCCTTTCTTTGTTCTTTTATCGATCCGCTTCTTGTCATGGGCACCACATTGTGACCACCAAAATCTCGAAAAACTGGTCAAAAGTTGTGATATAGTTGCCCAACCATCCGATAACCCGACTTTAGATCGGCCTTACAAGCCGTGTCTTGAGAATCAGCGGAGATTTCGGTGAGAGATTTGTGAGAGGGTCATATGCCCCTGCAAACAAACAACATCTACGAGTTTAAAGATTTCCGACTAGACTTTACTGAGAAGACTCTGCAAGGCCGCAATGGCGTCATTCCACTAACCCCAAAGGTCTTTGAAACGCTGTGTGTGCTGGTCGAGAATGCGGGACATCTGATCGAGAAAGACGAGTTGATGCAGAAACTCTGGCAAGATCGTTTTGTCGAAGAGAGCAATCTTACATTCAATATCAAGATGCTTCGCAAGGCTCTCGGCGACAACGCCCACAAGCCGCGGTTTATCGAGACGGTCCAGAGTCGCGGTTATCGATTTATCGCCAAGGTCAGTGAGGTCAACGGGCAGGCGGCAGCACCACTTGTTCCGAAAGGCGGGCCATCGGCAATCGAAAAGGCCGCGGTTGTTTTGCCGAGCGCGAAACCAAAACGTCCGGCAAGGGTAATCTTGTTCACCGTTGGCTTCGCTACGGCAGCTATCTTGATCTTCCAATTGTCGTTCAATTTTCGATCAAACTCGGCCGACAGCTCCAATCAGATCAGATCGATCGCTGTTCTACCTGTAATACCATTGACGGCGGAGAATCGCGACTCAAGCTATGAGCTCGGCATTGCTGATTCCTTGATCTTCAAGCTCGGTTCGGCAAAAGGCCTTATCGTCCGCTCGTTCAGCGCTACGAGCCAATATGCCAATATCGGCCAGGATCCTATTGCCGCCGGGCGTGAACAACAGGTCGATTACGTTCTTGCGTCTAAATATCAGATCGCCGACGGCAAAATTCGCATCACGTCACAGTTGATAAATGTGCAAAGCGGCCAAGTTGAAGGCTCTTTCAAAACCGAACAGCAGAATTCGACGATCTTTGCGATCCAGGATGCGGTCGCGGCGAATATCGGCGGGCCGATCTTGAAGAAACTGGATCGGAAATCAAGTGATCTTGCGGAAAAGCGATACACGACAAATGAAGAGGCGTATCGGCTTTATATTCAAGGCACGGTCTTGGCAGAAAAACGAGGAAAAGGTGATGTCACGAAGGTGGCCGATCTCTTTGAGCAAGCGATCCGGCTCGACCCGAACTTCGCGCTGGCTTACGCCGAGTTGGCTAGTGTTCATATTCGCGCACTGAACGGCGGCGGTCGCCGTGCGACCGAAGCATATATTAAAGCAAAGGCCGCAATAGAAAAGGCCCTGTCAATTGACGAAACCCTTGCCGAAGCACACACATATTTAGGCATTATCAAAACTAATTATGAATGGGATTTTGCAGGAGCAGAACTCGAACATAAACGTGCGGTCGAATTAAATCCGAATTCTTCAACCGCCCATTGTATGTATGCTCTGCTGCTAGGCACCCTTGGTAGATTTGACGAAGCGATCCCGGAAATGAAAACCGCCATTGACCTGGAACCTGCGTCGGCGGGTATTCATCATAGTTACGGATGGCTATTGTTTCAGGCCCGTCGTTACGACGAAGCGATAGCCGAAGAGCAGCTGGTTGTCGAAATGGATCCCAAAAAGATCATGGCCTACAATGTGCTCTCCAATTCATATGGTATGAAAGGTGACGACGAGCGATCGTTCGAGGCTTTTCTGCAGTTGCAGGTTTTGCGGGGAGACAAGCAGGAAGAAACGGATGAATTAAGAGCAATTTATTCCAGAGCCGGCTGGAGGGGAGTTTCCGAGCGACAACTTGAGAAGGAAAAGGAGGCTGAAAGGAAGGGCAATCCTCATTATGGGAACCTTGCCGGCATCTCGATAGAACTCGGACAAAACGAACAGGCCATTTCGTATCTGGAAAAGGCCGTCGATCAGAATCGGTTCACCTTGATCACGCTTAGAGTCAATCCGCGCTACGATCCGCTGCGCGGCGACCCGCGGTTCCATGATCTGATGAAACGCGTTGGGCTAAATTGAAAGCTGCGCTCTATCGGCCCTATGAGTTCAAGAACGAGACACACCTTCGTTTCTATCATCGCGATTTGCGTGATCGTGTGGAACTGCGCGGCTAACGTGTCAGCCCAGTCACAGGCCTCGAACGGGCAGATCGAGGGAACAATCATCGACGCTAACGGTGCCTCGGTGGCGAACGCTGTCGTTAGCGTTACAAACGTTGAATCGGGTGCCACTCGGTCGGTTGCAACCGCAAGTACGGGCGTCTATCGCCTTCCGCTGCTCCCGCTCGGCAGCTATCGGATCACTGCCGAAGCGCCGAACTTTAAGCGATTCGTGCGTGACCGTGTTATTTTGTCCGCCGGCGAGACCGCTACGGTCGATATCCAGCTTCAGACGGGAACACTCGAGGAGTCGGTTACCGTATCCGCAGACTCGGCGATCTCAGACGCCGGCAAAGCGGACATGGGGCGAGTGATGGACCAACGCGAGGTCAGGAATATGCCGCTGATCTATCGCAATCCGCTCAACTTTGGGTTCCTGCAGAATAATGTTACCGGCCGACAGGCGCGCAGTTTTGGGTTCCCCCGCCTTAGCGTCAACGGCTATCTGCTTCGCGTCAATCATCTGCTCGATGGCAACACAAACACTGTCTATAACGATCGATCGCGATTGATGAACCTTTCCGAAATGTTTGTCAGCGAGGTTCAGCTTGTGACAAATGGCTACGCAGCCGAGTTTGGCGACACCCCGGGAATGATAATGAATGTGATCACACCGTCGGGGACGAACGAGTTGCACGGATCTGTCAGTTACCGACTCCGCAGGCCGCCCTTCTATTCACGGCCCTTCTTCTTCCCGGCGGCAGATCTGCCTGACAACAAGACCGATATTTTCACTGCCGCTGTGGGTGCTCCGATAATAGAGGATCGCTGGCAATTCTATTTCGGATTCGAGAAACAATATCGCGAGGACAAAGCGATGGCCGGCAGATTGCTGACGATCACTCCTGCGAACCGTGATCGTCTGATCGGAGCAGGCCTTTCGCCGTCGATCTTCCCCGCGGCGATCCCGGTCCTTGACCGGGGTAATTTCTACATCGTTCGGACTGATGCTCAGCTAAATCGCCACAATCGCCTCACCGCCCGCTTCAATCTCGCTGATCTCAGCACGGACAATTCAATTGCTGGCGGACGCAATACATTGGAAAGGTCCAGTGACAACTTTACGCGTAATTGGGGCTTTGCGATCCAGCTTGCATCTTATACGCAGGTCACGTTAAACGAATTTCGCTTTCAGTATGGCCGCAGCGCACAAGGCCGGAGACGCAATGAGTTTTCGGGAACCGGGCCGTCGATAGTGATTAACAATGTCGCCAACTTCGGTTCCCCGACCAATGTCGATACCGTCTTTCCACCGCAACAGGTCACGCAGTTTCAGAATAACGTTAGCCGAACTACCGGGACTCATGTGGTCAAGGTCGGCGGCGGTTTCAGCCGGCACGACTACGCCGAGAGGGCAGCGGTATTCAGTCTCTACCGCTTTCCGAATTTGAACGCCTATATCGACGCTCGCAGCGGGGTGAATAGGAAAAGTTATAGCAGCTATGAGGAGACCTTTGGCGATCCGGGGACAAGATACACTGCTGTCTATTGGAACTTCTTTGCTCAGGACGACTGGAAAGCCACGCGTCGCCTTAAGCTGACGTACGGTCTGCGATATGACCTCTATCGCTTGCCTAAGGCCGACCCTACCTCGGTCATCGAGCTGTCACGAAAGTTTACTATTGACAAGAATGATCTCGCGCCTCGATTTGGCGTGGTCTATGCTCTGCGTGAGGGTCGCAGGCCGACTATAATACGGGCCGGTGCCGGGCTATATTATGACGCCCCACTGCTGTCGATCTATCGCGACGTCCTGCGAGTCAACGGCAATTCGAGATTTTTTAGCTACACGTTTACCCCGAATGCTGTTGGATCTCCGACGTTTCCCAACACGGTCGGCAATTTACCGCCGGGATCCGTATTGCCCGACCAAGACATCTACACGATCGCGAAGGATTTTGACACGATGTATGCGATCCATTCGCACATCCAAATCGACCACGCCATCACGGATGACCTCTCATTCATCGCAGGTTATGTTCGCTCAGCCGGCCGACATCTGAATGTTTATCGCAATATCAATCCCATCAACCCCGTTGCTCAACTGGCAGACGGCAGGCCTGTGTTCGGCGACGACAAGCTTTTCCCCGATCTGGGCTGGATAGTTATCGCCGAATCGGCTGGAAGGGCTCAATATGACGCGCTCGCCCTGCAGCTTAAGCAGCGGTTGAATCGCGGTATGCAGTTCAGTATTCATTACACCCTCTCAAAGGGCATCAACGATGCGCCGGACGGCGACCGCGAGGGCCTGTTTCTCTCCGACCCAACAAACCGTAGCGTCGATATGGGGTACTCATCTGCGGATCAACGCCATACGTTTGTAATGACCTTCGTCGGACAGCCTCGGTTTCGTCTGCGAAGCAGGTTCCTGAGCCACGTTCTCAACAACAATCAATTCGGCATTATTGCAACCGCAAACAGCGGTACACGTTTCAGCGTATATTCTGAATTCGATCTAAACAACGATGGTTTCGACTTTGATAGGCCGGTCGGTTTCAAGCGCAACTCCGAAAAGACACCGAACGAATACAACCTTGACCTCAAATATACGCGCGTCGTTAGCCTATCGGAGAAGTTCAAATTGGAGCTATTCGCTGAGTTTCAAAACCTATTAAATATCCGAAACATTGTCGGCTACAGCAACATTTCAGTAACGACAGATCCGGTCACCGGCAATTTGATCGGCCCACTCCCCGATTTTCGGGCACGCAACGAATCTGTCGCACTGGATAGCCGCCAATTTCAACTCGGCGTGAAACTTAGTTTCTGAGATCAGAGAATCACCTTATGCGATGACAAAAAACGGCGGGCACATGCGGCCCGCCGTTCGATCTTGGCTAACGCCGATTTAGGGAAGGAATCCCAATGCGCTGTTGGCGGCGTCGTGTTGGGTTATGAGCGGATTGGCGAGATTTGGGAAGACCAGCGTTTCGTCGGCCGGGGATAGTCCGAACCAGCGGGCAAACCGGACGGCATACATCTCGACCGACGTGGTCGGTATCCAGCGGCCGCGGCCTGACGCATTGTTGTCGGTGTCGTCCGCTCCGCTCGGGCCCATGACGAGCGTCGGGAAGTAGTTGCCCGTGCCATCGGGGCGATGGCTGCCGTAAAAGTCTCCGCCGCTGACCGAGCCGCCCATCACGAACATATGGTTGCCCCAGGCGTGATCTGAGCCGACGGTGGCCCCCGAGCCGGCCGGATTAAGCGTGCGGCCAAAATCGGACAGCGTGAATGTTGTCACGTCGTTATTTACGCCCTGCGCGACCATCTCGTCATAAAACGCTCGCATCGCCTGGCTGAATTCGCGCAGGCGGGCGTTCTGGCCGTTGTTCTCGTTCAGCTCGTTTGTGTGCGTGTCAAAACCGCCGAGCTGGACGTAAAAGACCTGACGGTTGACGTTGAGGTCGAAGCGCTTTTTGATCAGCCGTGCGACCTGCTTAAACTGCTGGCCGATGTTCGTCGTCGGAAACTGGACCGTGACCTCCTGCGATGTCTGCAGGGCGGAGTTTGCCTGCATCGCGAGGTCGGTGACGTGGCTGGCCTCCTTGATAAAGTTGTTTGACAGGTCCTGCTGCCTGAGGGCGTTGAATGCCGTTAGCCTCGCCAGCGTCGAGCCGGTTGGGTTTGAGCCGTAGCCCGCCGGATTCAATACGTTTGCCAGAGACGTCTGGGCATTTGCGATCGCCAACGGAAGCGTCGTCTGCCCGGCCGTGAATAGCTGCGCACCCGAGATCGACGTGATCATCGGTATCAGCCCGCTCGGATTGCTGCCCGCCGTCATCTTGTCAGACAGGCGGCCGCCCCAGCCGGTGAAGGCCTGCGTGGTTGAGACACTCGTCTGTGCCTGCGCGACCTGGTCGGAGTGTGAAAATAGCTGGTAAGGCTTCTTGAACTGCGAACTCAGATACTGGGCCTTGGTCAGCGGCTGGACGAGGTTGCCGACATTGCAGACCACGCCGAGATCACCCGTGGCCCACAGGTCGT
>JAGOWF010000127.1 GCA_018060305.1 Pyrinomonadaceae bacterium | reverse complement strand
TTGCACTCTGAACTCTAATTCGCCAACGGGATCATGTGAAGCGGCGTCGGCGCGTCGGAACGCGGGCACCTTGCCCGCGCGTATCGCCTGACAGCCTTCAGCGAGATCGCCGTTATATTATTGCCGTTGCCTTATTGCCGTTGCCTTCAGGCAACGGTTGGCTTGGACAATGAGATCGGGCTTTAGCCCAACCAGTCGGTTGGGCTAATGCCCGACAGCGGTTTGAACCGTTAACCGTTGGCTAAAGCCAACGGCAATTGTGAGTTGGTTGTTTGTATCGCCACTCAAATCGGAACCCGGAGCGGAGCGACCGGATTCTTCAAACGCTAATCGGCGAGGCCTGAAAGAATCCGGTCGCTACCGCTTCCGGTTCTGATTGAGGCCGATCACGACAAAGGCTTTGTTCAGAGTGCAACCTTCAGCTTGTGTCGTCGACACAAGCGGGCAAACGTGCGCGCGTTCAGACCCTAAATTGTGGTCTGTGTCACAATTCTTGGCAAAAAGTAAATTGCACAAAAAACGGCCCGAAGGCCGTTGTTTGTCAGGAATGGGACAATTCTACTCTTCGTTTCTAGTTCGGCCGCGTGGGTAGGTCACGCGGGTGCGGGCGAGGCGGGTTTCGAGCGGCATCGCTTTGTAGGCCATCGGAACGGCACCGCCGAATTGCCCCTGGACGAGCGAGACAAAGGAATTTTGAAAGGCCCGAAATCGCGGAACGCTCCCGCGCTGATTGAATATCACAAACAACAGCCGGCCGTTGCGCGTATTGACCTCGCCCGCGAGTGCGCTGACGCCGCCGTCTGTGTTGGCCATCGTGCCCGTCTTACCAACGACGCTGCCGCGGGAAAAATCGCTGTCAAATCGCCCTTCGAGCGTCCCTACATCGATGCCCGCGACGGGCATGATGTCGGCATAGGTCATCTTGTACCAGGCCAGATCTTTACGCAGGGCACGCAGCAGTTTCATCATTGCGTTTGGCGTGACGCGGTTGTAACCGAGGCCGCTCGATGTTGCAAGTGAAAATTCCTCAGCCGGGACGCCGGCATTCAAATGCACCAGGCGAGCGACCGCATACGGCCCGCCAACTAGATCGCCAAGGCGTTCGGAGAGGAAATTGTTTGAGTAACAGAGTGTCACCTTTAAGATCTCACGGATCGGCGCCGATTCGTGCGTGAAGAGTAGCGTCAGATTGCTCGCGATCGGTTGCACGTACGTCGCGCCGCTGAACGCAACGCTCGGCACGCCTCGAACTTGGGCAAACTTCCCTGAATACGACAGGTGATTTAGCCAAACCTTGGTCGCCGCCGGCGTCCGCAACGAGGAGTCCATCGTCGAATATAGTGCCTGTGCCGAAACCTGCGGCGACGCCGAGTAATTCATCGCGAAATTGTCCGTCACGATCAGGTCTCCGGCAACGTTGAAAACGCCCATTTTATTGAGTTCATAGGCCACCGTCGCGGCGTGCTGATAACTAAACATCGGATCCTTGCCCGATACGTAGAGGTTGCCGTTGAGTGTCCCCGTCGCCCGGTCGATCGTCCCGTCCGTGTAAACATTCGTGATGAACCGAAACTCCGGCCCAAACGTCTTGAGCACAGCGTAGGCGGTCGCGATCTTGACATTCGACGCCGGATTAAAGGCCAGCGTCGCATTACTCTCGAGGACCACGCCTCCGTCCAATGACTCCACTAGCACGCCCGAATAGCCCGGTATTTGAACCTCTGCAAGGACCGGAAACAGCGTGCGAATACTGCTCCCCGGTAATGCAATGGGCACGGCACTGCCGGTCTTTTGGACGTATGGCGTAGCCGAGGGAACGGGGCCGTAAGTTTCCTTCTTGACCTGAATATCCTGCAACAGCGGCGGACGCTCCTGCGCACTTACGAGGCCGGGGGCCAGCAGAATCACGGCAGCAAGCAGATATCTTGTTATCTTGAGGGATCTCGTCATGTGTAGGCTAATGTTATCGGGCGGGACCACCATCGGAGAGGCGATGATCTTACTAATATACCAGATTTGGCGCCCTTTTGTTCCGTTTTTTGAACCGCCAACATTTTGATCGTGGCCCAATCGATCGGGATGGCCCGAATCGGAATTGCTTATAGGAGCAATTCGATATTGTTATAGCACAAAATTCTCGAAACGGGAAGCCTTTTACCCCAGCAACTACGATTCAGGGGTAAATGATTTCGCCATCACGATGCATGTCCCGTCGTCGGTCGGCTCGATCCTGACGTCATCCATCAGCGAGCGCATCAGTCTCAGGCCCCAGCCGCGACGGGCGTCATCCTCTGGCGCGGCCGTTTGCCCGTCGGCGAGGCGCACGCCGCGATTGGTCACGGTAATCTCGATCCGGCCATTGCCGACGGCAAACTTCAGATCGATCTTTCGGTCGGGACTCAAACTATGCTCAGATGCATTGATGCAGGCCTCGACAAGGGCCGTTTTGACCTGATTGATCGCCTTCTGCGGCATGCCGTGACGCCGCGCGATATCTTCCACCGCACGTGCGGCGGCCATCTCCGTGTCGTCGCCCATCGGGATCGTCATCTCACGCTCCTCTGCGTTTGACGTTCCGGTTACATCGCTGGAAGGCGTGGGGGCCGGCTCAGGCGTCGGCTCATGCACGGGCCCGGGCCCGCGCTCGGGAGTCGGTTCTGATCGAGAGACCGGCACGGGAATCGGTGCCGGCTCGATGGCTGGCGCCGGACGCGGTTCGACCGGGACTTCAGTATTCAAAAAGGCCGCGAGCAGGGCCGCTTGCCGTCGGCTGGATCCGTAGAAGCCTCGCCGCCTAAGCATTTCGATCGCCTCAGCGTCAAAGCCCTCACGTGCGATGAGCCAGATCTTAAAGTTGGCAAAATTGCTATGAATGGCCGCGGCTTCCAGACGATCGCACCAATACTCGGCGACGTCGAGTTTCGCTTCAAGCTTTGAATCTATCTCAGCGGCCAGGACGGCGATCTCCCTGCCATCGGTCTCTAAACCGATACCGACGGCGGCCCGCTCAGGTTCGGCGATCGCAGCGATCATCGGATAGACCGCATCGACGGTCGTAACATAAACGATGCGCGGCAGGGCTGCCTTGTCGTTATCTTCGCGAAGGGCTTTGACGATCTTGTCATCGCCCGCGCCTTTGAACTCGGCCTTGTATCGCCCGTAATCGAACAGCGCCAGCGTCACCATCTGGCCATCAAAGCCATCGAGCAGGTCGGCAACGCCGATTGCCGCGTCGCGCCGATACATTCGCGCCATTGTTGCGGGCGCCTGTTTGATCGCAGCCGTCAAGGCTTCCCCGACCACGAGTGCACGCGAGCCGCCCGCTTCAAGCCCGGCACGTGCTCGAACGTAATCCGCGAGCGTCGTGTTCGTCGTTTCAAACCGAACGCTCTGTGCCTCAATATCGACGATCTCATGCTGGTGAAGGGAGTCTAATGCGGCCCCGTCGATACCTGTATGCTTATGAAAATACGCGAGTGGGACCCGGGCCGCAGGCTGGCCGGCGGCCTCATCGAGCACGCGGATCAGTTTGGCCTGCACCACAGAGTCGGGCACAATGGTGTCGAAAAGCCTTCCGTAGCCAATAGCAATGCGGCCGCCAAAGATTTCATCGATATAGATTTGTTGAACACGCGCAAAAGTGTCGAGATCGGTCCCGCGTTCGGCAGCAGTCGCGAAGAAACGACGAATGTGTTCCGGCACACCGTCGAGTTCAACTGCGATCAGGTCGCGAGAGGCGTCCGTTACCTTAATACCGGCGTTTTCGGCTAGCCTCGCAACGAGCGTCGCCGCATCGCCTGATCCCAGCGGTTCTACCTGCAGCGACGGGAAAGGAAACCGCCCAAAGATAAAACGCCTGTGACCGGCGAATGCCGATCGGACGCAGGCTCGGGAATAGATGTCTCCCAGTTCTGCGACGACCGCTTCACCGCCTTCCAGCCTTGCTAACCGATGAATACCGTCGATCATTACAAAGCTGATCGCGCCATGTCGCGCCGCTCTGATCGGTGCGCTCAAGCAATGTCGGATGAAAGAACGGTCATCGCTAAGGCCGCCCTCGCACGTCTCAGTCAGGCGGTCGATCCAGTAGCCGTCTTCGGGGGCGGCCAGTTCGGTGACCTCGCAAATATCGGGCGACGCCGTGATGATCGATGGATCACGCCGCCGAAAAGCTACAGTCTGGCGCAGAAATTCCTGTAAAAATCGACCGGCCGTCGCCCGCATGGTTCTGTCGTTATCCGTAACCTCAAAATAAAATGGTATCGGTCCCGATCCACTATTAAACGCGCCGTCGTAAACGTGACGCAGCAATTCCGACACGCCGGCATTTGGAGCGGCCAACAGCGGCAAGCACGGGTCGCCGCCGATGCGCGATACATGGTCGTTGATATGCTCAATCTCTTCGTCGCGGCCGACAAACATGTCCGCCGGACATCGCGCGAGGATCGGGGGCGACGTTGTAAGTTTCATCCGCGCGCCTTCTCCCTCACGCCGTTTTGCTGGCCATTAGGCTCATGAAATATCTTCACTTGATTGCGTCCGGCATCCTTCGCCTGGTATAGAGCCTTGTCGGCTGCATCCACGAGATCGATCGACGAACAAAGCTCCGCTGAGCAACTCGCAATTCCGATACTCAAGGTGACGCATCGGTGCGGGAACTTTGTCTGCTCGACATTGTAACGAATACGTTCCGCAATGGCCGCCGCCTCTTCGCCGTTGGTCTGCGGCAGCAGGATCGAGAATTCTTCTCCTCCAAATCGCGCCGCAACATCGGCCCCTCGGACCGTATCTCTGATGACCTGTGCGACGAGCTTCAAGGCATCGTCACCCGCCAGATGCCCGAACGAGTCGTTGTACGCCTTGAACTCATCGACGTCGAGCATCATAAAGCTCATTGGAAAACCGTGACGATTAGACCGTTTGACCTCTTCGGTTAGGCGCTCCTCGATATACCTCCTGTTGAGCATATCCGTAAGCGGATCCGTTACCGAGAGCTGCTCAAACTCACCTGCCCTCTCCTGGAGCAGTGCCCGATCTATCGCAACTCCGATCTGCGGTGCGATCGCGTGAAACAGCTCGACCGATTCTTCGTCAAACGGCTTACCGCCGGCCCTGTCGGTGAAGTTCATCACGCCCAGCAAACGGCCTCCGACCGATATCGGGTAACTCAAAAATGAAGATGTTCGATAGCCACGCTCCGGGATCGGCTGCAGCGAGGTCCGCGCAACGTCGGTCACCACTACCGGTTCGCCCATCGAAAAGACAACGGTCGCGACGCGGACGCCCACGTCTTCGTCCGGATCGGGCTGTTCCCGGGCTCCGATGATCGATCTGAGTTTGAGTCCATCGGCTTTTGGATCAAAGATGAGCAGTGACGCTCGCTCCGCACCCAGCATCTCAGCCGCGCTCTGCGTCAGTTCAAGCCAGACGTTCTGGGCGTCGATGCGACGTAAACTTGCAGAAAAACGTCGTTCGCCGGCGCTAAGTTGTTCACGAAACGCGACCTTGCTTCGGAGTCTCAGTATCTCCAGATGTGGGGCGAGTGTGCGGCATATTCTTACGATCTGTTTCTTGATGTCGTCATCCGCAGTAGGATCAAGAACTGCAATAGCGGCAAGAATGTCATCGCCGACCGAGATTGGAAAGAGGTTCATCAGTCGGGATGGGGGGCTTCCCGGTTTTGGCTTCTCACCGAGTTCGAGCGGACTTTCGTTATGCATGGCGGCCAGCAGCCGCTCATCGTTGGAACCGATGCCGAGCCGCACACTGCGATCGCGCATATCACCGTAGGCAGATATCGTTTCGAGTCGGCCTTGGCGGTTGTCCAGCCAGAGCATCGATGAAAAACTATATCGCCGGCCAAGGAAACCGAGAACCGCGGCGATGCCCTCCGCATAATCCATCTTGAGCAGCGCGCCGAAGAAAGAGCGCCACTCGCCGGCTTCGGCCGCCCTCGGCGTCGGCCGCGGCTTCGGCTCAGGCTCCCGCTGTGGTGCAACGGCCGACGGCGTGCGTTCGGGCTGCAGTCCGATCTCACGATTGAATCGCTCGACGATGCTTTCGACGTGTTTCGAGCCTTCTACGGATGGCGCCTGTTCGTTTTGGACACTAAGCTCAACAAGTTCGGCAGCCTTACGCGCCGTTTCCTTTATCTCATTCTGTGATGAGGCCAACAGGACATTCTCGAATAGGTCTGCGGGCGAGTATTCGCTCCAGTCACCTTCGACCGCGCGCATCGTCGCTCGACGGTATCGATCACTTTCTACAAACGCCCGCCCAACGATGGTCACAAGACGGCTTTCCGCGTCCGCGACCGGGACAGCGGCGCACTCCAGCCCGGCGTGGCATGTGTATGTGACCGGCCCGCCGACTGCGCGTGTCTCATCGAGTGCCGTTCCGCAAAAGTCACGACATTGGCCGATAAGCTTGCCGTCAGGATTGAGCGTCCGGCAGATCGAATTGTCATTAGCCGAGACAAGCTGACGCCCACCCTCGTCAACAATAACAATTGCCATGCCGTTCTCCACAGCAAGGCGTTCGAGTTCGTTCTCGTTTGTTATGTCGCTCAATGTAGCAATTTTCAGGTCCAGATAAAACAAATCGGCAATTGCAGCCCATCGGGCGCCGCTGCCTCTCATCCTGAGTTTAGTGTGTTAAACGGTCAATTGCTGGCGATTTTCAATAAATCGTCGAGGTTTAGCGCCCATTTCGAGCTTCCGGTTTCCATTCGCTGTTTATGCTGACATCTCTAAGAGAGATCGCGTCGAGGCCGTTCAGATCAAAGCCCTGCACATACGGTTTGATCAGCGCGTACGAGACCGGAAAATACAGCGGGATCACCGTCAGATCGTGCATCGCTTCGGTCGCCGTGATCAATGGTGCGGGGCTATCGGCTTTCGGGATGTCGGGAACAACCTCAGTTTCGGCCGCAGCCGGTCCGCTCATCGGTAGCATGGGCGAAGGTTTGACCTGCAGCGGCACCGTAATCGGAGCAGCCTCCGGCCGTCGTTCGACCGAACCCAGAATGGATGTAAGGCCCGAGAGTTCGTCCGCCGTCGGGAGCACGACGCCACGTCTGATGAGGTCATATTGGCCGTCGGTGCGAGTAGCTGTCATCGCCGCCGTCTCAGTAACCGCGATCTGCGTCTCGATGTTCAGGTGTTGCCTCCACATCTGGGCGATCGTGCGGGCGACACGCTGCTGCATATCATTCCGGTTAACGACGAGCCGGATCGGCGGAAATCCCGAACCATCGGGGAAACCCGCGTTTTCCAACAGGCCCCGCGCCCTCACGGCATCAAAGACCAACGCATTCCTTTGATCAGAGCCGAGCGGCAGTAGCGTATTCGCCGGCTCGGTCGCACCCTCGAGTTCGCTGTCGATCAGTTTGTCACGGTCGATCGCGATAGCAAGAGCTTCGCGCACACGCCGATCACTGAATGGAGCATTTTTGAGGTTAACTTCATACAGGTTGACGGCGCTATGACGCACCTGTCTGAAATCCTCATATGGAGCCAGAAGTTTGACGGCAAGCGGTTCAAGCTCAGCATTCGTCACGGCATCGAGTTCGCCTTTTCTGTAGGCGTCCAGTGCGGATTCGGCCGACTCCTTTGCTACAAATCGGACACCGTCAAGCCGGACAGCCGCCTTGTTCCAGTAGGTCTCAGAACGATCAAGCGCCACGCCATCCTTGCTCACGAGAGCAACTTGAAATGGGCCGTT
>JAGOWF010000126.1:4783-7724 GCA_018060305.1 Pyrinomonadaceae bacterium | reverse complement strand
CTTATAGAGGTTATCGGCGAGGCTGAAAACCCCTACGCCGACCTGATAACCTTCATCTTCGTTCCATCAGTGCTGGTTCTCGGACTGCTCATTGCAGCCTTTGGAGCACTTCTCGAAAGGCGACGGCGGCGGGAGCTCTCACCCGAGGGTGTGCCGCCATATCCCGTACTCGACCTAAACGATCCCCGACGCAGGCGGCGCCTGATCGTAATTGTGTGTCTCGGCTTTATTTTCCTGTTTATGAGCGCATTCGGGAGCTATCGGGCGTTTGAATACACTGAGTCCGTAACGTTTTGCGGGCAGGCCTGCCACAGTGTGATGAATCCGGAATATGTGGCTTACCAGGCATCGCCCCATGCGCGGATCAGGTGTGTCGAATGTCATGTCGGGAGCGGAGCCGACGCGTATCTAAAGGCAAAGTTTTCGGGTGCGAGGCAGCTTTGGGGCGTGGTGACCGGGCACTACAATCGTCCTATCCAGACGCCGGTTCACAATATGCGTTCGGCTACCGAGACCTGCCAAAAATGCCATTGGTCAGAGAAGTATCACGGGGACGTGCTTAAAGCCTTTAACCATTACGGGTATGATGAGGCGAACTCTCGGAACCAGACGCAAATGTATATTAAGGTCGGCGGCGGTGACCCTGATTCGGGTTCTGTCGGCGGGATCCATTGGCACATGAATATCTCGAACGAAGTAACCTTCGTCGCGGCAGACGAAAAGCGACAGGTCATCCCGTGGGTGCGAATGCGAGACCGATCCGGACGCGATGTCGAATACACGGCGAAAAATGCATCAATGTCCGATCTGGAGATCGCGAGGATGCCAAAGCGGACGATGGATTGTATCGACTGTCATAACCGGCCCGCCCATATCTACCTGTCGCCGAGCGAAGCCATTGACCGATCGTTGGAGGCAGGACGGCTGGACCAACAGCTTCCGTTCATAAAGGCACGGGCTGTCGAGCTACTGGCGGCGTCTTACGAGACTAACGAACAGGCCGTCCAAAATATCGCGTCTCAGTTGGAAGATTACTATCGAACGAATTATCCCGACCTCTATTCGCAACGTTTGGCGTCGATACAGTCAGCGGTCGCTGAAGTGCAGCAGGTATATCAGACGTATTTCTTTCCCGAAATGAAGACCGATTGGCGTGCTCACGCGAATAACATCGGTCATTATAATGCGCAAGGCTGCTTTCGGTGCCATGATGGCCAACACTTTTCAAAAGACGGCCAAGTCATTCGAAACGACTGCTCGGTATGTCATACGACGGTCGCTCAGACCTTCAACGGGGTGACCCTCAACCCGGCAGACGGCATGTTTCAGCATCCGGTGAACCTCGGCGATAAGAACACATGGCAATGCGCCTCATGCCATAGGGGGGACCGTCCGTTTAAGCATCCGATGAATTTAGGCGATATTTCACGATTCCAGTGTGCAGAATGCCATAAGGCAATGTAGGCAAAAGAAAGCCGGCGGCCATGAAGGCCGCCGGTCGAACGCAAGCCGCATTGATCGCTTAACGATCCAATGCCCTGTTGCCAAAATACACCTTAATTGATGTATAGGGCAGATGTGCCCGATAATTCTGGAATGATGTCTGGATGTCTTTATAGTTGTAGTATTGGTATCCGATGTTCCAGTCGATGTTGCGGTTCAGGCGGATGGCTGCCCTGACCTCGGGCGTGTCGAAACGCATCGGATATGACGTGATCAGGTTTTCGATGGTGGATGATGATCGCGAGCCCTGGCCCAGGTCCCGGCTTACACGATAGGCGCCGAAGAAGGATAACCTGGAAGATACCCTCGCCGTGACTTCCGCAAACCCGTAGTGGTCGCGGACAAAGAATTGACTAGACCCCTGCCGCAGAACGTTGGTCACCGGAACGATTATGGGTGTATAGCTCGTGAGATACCTGTACGTATAGCCGCCACTGAAACCAAACCGACTGTTCGGCGTCCAGTCAACGACACCCGAGAGATTTCGGTGTTTTATCCGTGTCGTAAAATCAACCGTCGGGGCCACGACCGTGAACGTAGGATTAGTGTTGTCCTTCGTCATGGCTGACACATTGACCGTTAATTTATCAAAAGTCCAGCGGCTGCGGGCGCGAATATTCGTATAGTGATAGTTCTCAAGCCGGGTGAATACATTATCGGCCGATCCCTTTTCAACGTCCGCAAAAATGACCCAATTCTTGGTCGGTTTGACCTTTGTGCCGCCGATGAAGGCGTGAGTGGTGTTCTGCTCCACGACGCCGGTAAAAAGCGGGTTGGTCGGCGATGGTGCCGACGTAAGCGTCGTGTCAATACCCGCACCATCGGCGTTGCGTTTCGTATATCGATATCCAACGTGGAAGCCCAATCGATTAGAAAACTGATAATCGAACTCCGCAGTATTCGTCAGCCTGCGATAGTGCTTCAGACGATAGCCGGTAGAACGCGTGGTCACGGTCGCCAGAGGATTGCCTGCGGCGTTTCGGCGATACAGGGCTTCTTCAAAGCTCTCGTCGCCGCTTATCGAGAATCGATCGAAAGTCGTCGTATTCGAGACTCGCGCGGCGTCGGTGATCATAAAGGTAAACCCGACGTCCGATCGGAACTGGATCCGATCTGACTTGCCAAAGATCGCGAATCGGTCGAGATCGACAAAATTGTTGCTCGCGTCGCGCCCGGTTATTCGCTCGTTCATTTCCATCTCTGAACGACTGACCGAATAGATCGCACGAGCAGTTACATCAAATCTCTTGGCAAATGTCCGATGAAGCCTTGCATTTGTATAAGAGACCCTTCCGTTAGTAGGAAATATCCGGCTAAATGTCGCGAGAACCGATGTGTTTGCCGGGTTATTGCCCGGGGCCGGTGCGATGAGACTAAACTTGGAGAGATCGCCAAAGTCCCTAAAGCCCTGGGTGACGCCCCAATTGAATCCCGCCAA
>JAGOWF010000126.1:0-4683 GCA_018060305.1 Pyrinomonadaceae bacterium | reverse complement strand
CCGAAGTGGACGGCGACGGGCTTGGCGACTGTGCCGACACCGCGATTCCGGTTGCTACTATCGTGCACGCCGCTGACAAGAGGAGGCGAACGAGACTCTCTTGGCATGATCCATAAACATGTGTCGTTTTCATCTCACTTACCTCCTTATCTAAAGAACGCCTTGTGTGCGTTAGAGCCATGGATCGCAGCGTGACAGACGGTGCAATCCTTCCAGCGGACATTTGCCTGATCGTGGAATGACGGTGTGCCCGGGGCCGCCTGTGCGGTAATACTGCTATGGCATTCCATGCAAAGCTGGCGGGCCGTGCTGCGGATGAGCAGCTTCGGATTACTCGTGCCGTGCGGCGTGTGGCAGGCCATGCATCCCTCGGTCTTTAGCGGTGCATGTTCGAAAACGAACGGCCCTTGCCTGTTGGAATGACAGTTAATGCAGGTAATGTCCGCTCCAACGGCGAGCTTTGTCTGCTTCGATTCAAATCCGCCGTGCGCGTTGTGACAACTGCTGCAGTTCATCGCACCCTCCAACACCTTATGGTGAAAAGGCTTGGTAAACTGAGCCTTTGTCTCGGTATGGCAAGTGAGGCAAAGCTGCGGCTCGCTCTGTCGCAGCATTGCCGTGGTGGCGATGCCGGGGTTCTGGTGGGTCGTCTCACCGACCAGTGTCATAGAACCGGGCCGCGAATTTGGCATTGGCGCACCGTGCGAACTGTGGCAGTCCGTGCATCCGACATCACTTCTCCAATGCTCGCCCCGACGATAATTATTATGTGCCTCCTTGCCGGCATGGCAGCCAAGGCACGTCTCCGATATTTGTTTAGAATTCTTGTTCTTAAATGAGATTATTCCCTTCGGGTTGGTTGCATCCTCGATGTGGAGCCGGCCCGGCCCGTGACAGGACTCGCACCCTTGAGCCTTATTCTTCCAGCTTGCGATCTGCCCGAGCTTAGCGTGTTTTGTTCCTGTGAAATTCTTGGCTTGATCTTCGTGACATGCCTGACAGGCCTCGCTGCCGACGTAATCGTCAGAATTTGCGAGGGCTGAAGCCGCGAGGTCCGTTTCCGGCGAACTGGCCGCATCGCTCCGTTCAACTCCGGGCATGGCCCAGACCATGACCATGACTGAGAACAGAGCTAGAAGGACAAGCTTGGTACTCTTGACTGAAGCTATCATATCGCCTCCTAAAACCGATTTTTTAATCGAACTACTTTGCCAGACTACACGGATTCTATTCTCGATGTCTGTGAGCGAAATCACAGTAAAACCACAACTTAGGCAACAGCAGAACCTGGTCTGGCAAGTGCCTCAAGCCTCTCTCTACTGTGGATCACTAGAGACTGGCCCTTGAGCGTCGCCACTTTACTTTCCCTCAGCCGTTTGAGAGCTCGCGTGATCGTCTCGCGCGAGACTCCGAGAATCTCGCCCAACACCTCGTGAGTCAATCCTCGTTCGAGTCTCAGACCGAAAATGTTCCGGACATCAGCTCCTTCTTCAAGATCAAGCATCAGACGAGCCAACTTATTGGCGACGGTGTCGGACGCGGCAAGCGAGCACACGCGCTTGACCGCAGTTTGATAGTTTTGGCTTATTTGCCTTACGGCGTTCAAGCATGCATCCGGATGTGCTATGAGAAACTGCCGAAGCTCCTCACGAGCGATAAAATTTACCTGACAGGCCTCATATGCTTCTGCTGTCATCTCGTACTCACCGTTCGTGAGCGCAGCACTCAATCCCAGCATCTCGCCTGCACCCGCGATCCCGAAACTCACGATCCTGCCGTCGGAAGAACAATTCCATAGCTTCAAGCGCCCGCTACATAGGATAAAGGCCCCATCAGCACGCTGTCCCTGAACGAAAAGTGTCGTTCCGGCCGGACAGGTACGTCTGAAGCGCAGATCATCGAGATCGCTAAGGTCTGCACTCCGAAGCTCGCAGAACGAGTGTTCTTTGGTTACGCTGCAATTACTGCAGCTAGCTGTAGCGAAGCCGTTTTTTGTAGTATCCATGCTAATCTCACATTCCCCGTACTCGTTCCATAGCAATCCGCGTTCCGCGTGCCGCGGCGTGAGCGCCCGCTAAAAGTGAGCAAAATGAGGGATTTAAGACGAGAAACGATCTAGGCGGGACTTAAAAGTTCAGGTCGATGCGAAGAAGTTCGCGCTTATAGCGAAGTTACGCGCCCGGAGGAGGGTTCGGTGACAAGACATCCCGGAGCCGCTCCTCAAATAGTTTTGCCGAGACGGTCAGGAAATCATGGGCGGTAACCAACCCTACCAGCAGCCCATCCCTGATGACCGGTAGGCAGCCGATATTCTGATCACGCATCAACTCCAAAGCCGTCAATGTTGGCGTTTCGGGTGTGACGGTCACAAGTTCCGTAGTCATGATCTCACTGACCGGGATCGGACGGCCAGCGCCGGCCCGTCCGGATGCCATGAGCTTGATAAGGTCACGATGAGAGACAATGCCGAGGAGCCGGCCGGTATCATCCTCAACCGGAACGTGACGAACATGCCGCCAGTGCATCAGGCTTGCCGCCAGATCAAGGATGTCCTCGGGCCTTACGGTAAAAAGATCAACGGCCATAAACTGTTCGACAGTCTTGTAATTGTCGATCCATTCGGAACTTTCCGGTATCTCAGCGAGCGGCCATTCATGCATGGGCTTGCCACTTTCCTGTAAACATTTCATTGCTTTTGTTAGTGTTCGCATCCGGACATTGAGTTTCGCACGCGGGTCCATGGTGGCGACAGAGTCCAGCATCCATCTCGATCCGGTCTTTTCGGCCGCGACACGCTGCTCAATAACATCCAGATATCGCGTCTGATCAGCGGCGTCGATTCCGGCGCGTTCGAGTCCTTTATACGCGCGAGGCAACAGTTCTTCAAGGATAATTCGGCCAACACGCCGACTTTGCCCATCGAACCCGCGAATCTGTCCTTGCAGCCCATAGCGGGCGGCGTTGAAGAAGTTGTTTTTCGCATCATCGAATGACATGAATTCGCGAATGTCACCGAATTCTAACGGCAACTCGGTCATCAGTCCAAAGAAAAAAGCCGCGTTTGCCATTTCATCAAGGATCGACGGACCTGACGGAAGGTAGCGGGCCTCGACCCGCAGGCTCGGCTTTCCCTCGATCACCCCATAACAGGGACGGTTCCACCGCCATATCGTTCCGTTGTGCAAGCGCCATGCGGGCAGTTGGGGGACCTTGCCGTTTGAAAGTGTCTCAAGCGAGTTTTCCTCGACTTCCTGCGTTAGCAATACGCGGAAGCGGATCGCGTCCTCTCTCAGGACTTCAATGATCGACCCGTCAACCCATCGGTCGCCAAAATTTACACGCGGCGGCTGATTGCGCTCCTTGTGGGCAAGCGAACGTGTATCCGTCGCGTGCTGAAATAGAGCGATACGCGTTTCGTGCCACAATCGGTGATTCAGTAGCAATGGCGAATTCACCGCCGATGCCAGAACCGGAGCCGAAATTGCCTGTGCCCAATTGTAATAGCGGACAAAGTCTTTCGCGCTGAGTTGCAGATGGGCTTGGAAACTTGTATTTGCAAACTCGGTGAAGGTGTCCTGAAGTGTCAGTTGGAGTTCGTCGAGCCCTTTGATCTGGATCACTCGATTCTCTCCGTGGAGTTTCGTCACAAGGCGGTCAATCTCGTGGTAACGCGGCAACGGCGTAAGATTTTCCCGGGTAAGGTCCGATGCTTGGATGGTTGGAAGTATCCCGGCGAGGACCATGCTCGCGTTAAACTTCCACGCCGCCCGTCTGACCGTCTCAGTTATCTGATAGAGCTCGGTTTCCATCTCGCGAAGGCAACCTCCGGCGAATGGCCTCGGCGTCAAGTTTGCCTCCAGATTGAATTTCCCGATCTCAGTCGTAAGACGGGGATCAGCCGCTTCCTCTATTACTTCGCGAGCGACTCCCGCCGGGTGCATGGCCTCGTCAACAAGGAACATCTCCTGTTCGGCCCCGATCCGCTGTGTGTCATCAAACGAATCGACATCAAGCATCAACTGAAGAGCCTGGAGGTCATTCAGCACCGCGAGCGTAAAAGTACGCATCTGCTCGTCGTCGTATCCCGCGTTGATCTGCTTATCGCCCATGATATCAGCCGACAAATGGGCTCCTAGAGTCGTGACGACGGCGACTGACGATCAGTTGATCGTCGCACCAACGACGCTTTCTGAACCCAAGCAGGTGAAATATCTGCAGTGGAAACCAGCGCGCGACGCGCGTATTTACCGCAACCGTATCTGGATCGTCCTTGTCCTGGCTGACACCAGGCAGCAGATGCAGCAGTTCCGGAACATGAAGCCTGCGGAGGATACCCGAGAGCCATAGCCAAAAGACACGCACCTTCCTAACAAGAAAATAGCCGTCGTCACCCAGCTTCTGATAGAGCGGCATTAGGATCGCACCCGATTCGGGCGGTGTGATAGGGCCGTTTCGATCCTGACCAATGACTTCCTTCATTCCTATACTGTCGAAGTTTTCAAATCCGGGACGCATTTCAAATTCGTCGGTCGGACCGATCGGATGTCGGTACCTGACCTCGTAGATGACCCGGCCGCCTGTGTTTTGCTTTAGAAGCCCTCGAAACTGCTTCGTGCATTCGCTGTTGCGTGCGATGATCCCGGCGTTTTCAAGGGCCAGCATTACGAGCGCCTCATGATTTTC
>JAGOWF010000125.1 GCA_018060305.1 Pyrinomonadaceae bacterium | reverse complement strand
GCTCGCCGACCTGCGTATTCGCGGCATCTCGTCGCGGGGCTTGGCAAATCTCGACCTCGGCAAACTGACTGAGGCAAAAGGCGACCTGCAGGAGGTCGTTCGCGTGTCGCCAAGATCGGGCACCGCGCTCGTAAACCTTGCAAAGGTATTCATCGCTGAACGCGATCAGGACGGCGCCCGTGAGTTGTATGAAAAGGCATTAAATCTCGACGCACTGAATTTTGACGCCGTTACGGGCATCGTCTCGACATCGGTCAAGCTCGGCCAGACGGCCCGTGCACACCAGCGTATCGGGGAATTACTCGCACGCAATGCCGGCCGTGCGGATATGATGGCGGCCCTGCGTTATCTGAGTTCGACTGTTTTTACTGCAGAAAAGAATGTGGCGATGGCCGAAAGAGAACTGACCACCGCGATCGAGCTTGATCCGAGTTATCTTCCGGCGTACTCAGCCTACGCGAACCTATTGGTGTCACAGAACCGCACGGACGAGGCCCTTGCCCAATACAATCGCGCTCTGGAAAAGCGGCCGACGGCACAGGTCTATACGCTGCTGGGCATTCTCGAAAATTCGCGCGGCAACGCTCTCGAGGCCGAAAAGGCATACCGAAAGGCCCTTGAGCTTGCACCCGAGACGGCTATTGCCGCAAATAATCTCGCATGGCTGATCGCCGACAATCAGGGAAATCTTGATGAGGCTCTTCAGCTCGCGACGATGGTTGTGAGCAAAAATCAGTCGGTGCCCGGCTATTACGACACGCTCGGCTGGGTGTATCTGCAAAAGGGATTGACATCGCCTGCGGTCGAACAGTTGCGAAAGGCGGTCGCTATCGAAGAGGCCAATGCCCGGAAGTCGGGCTCGGCACCAAATCCCGGCTATCGCGTGCGTTTGGGAATGGCACTGGCAAAGGCCGGTGACAAGACCTCGGCTCGCCGCGAGGTCGAGACGTCGCTCCGCAGCATCGACGTCCTCACACAGCGTGAGGTCAAGGAGGCAAAGGACGTTCTCGCAAGCCTGTAGGCCAGTTGAGGAATTACGGTGATGTTAGCTGTATTTGAAAGGACGGTTGCCTCGGTCGAGATGTTTCTCGTCTCGATCCCGGAATCGATCGGGCTGCTCATCTTCGGCATAGTGCTGGTGGCGGTGGCGGTCGTAATTAGGCGGCTGATGTCGAGGCCGATCGAGAGCAAGAAAAAGCCGGAGCCGGCAGAAGAGGCTTTAGCAAAGTAGGTAAGAAGCATGAGCATTGAATTCAGACAAAGAAAGCCCGGCGAACTCGCCGGAATGCTGAAACGGAACAAATGGCTGATCCTGCTGCCGATGATCACGCTGACGGCCGCCATCGGCTACGTCGTTTACCGGCTGCCGAGCATTTATGAATCGACCTCGTTGCTAACGGTAAAGCCGCCGACGATCTCGGCCAACCTCGTCCAGCCGTTGTCTGATGAAGGGCTGTCGCAACGCCTCTCGACCATCAGTCAGGAGGTGCTCAGCCGTTCGTCGCTCGAGCCGATGATCCAAAAATACGATCTTTACAAGGCCGAACGCGCGGCGAATACGCCGATGGAACTGATCGTTGACAGGATGTACAAGAATATCAAGGTCGAGCTTGAGAACACGGGCAACGACAAGGTCGCTGCGTTTCGCATCCGTTACCGTGACCGCGATCCGCTTGCGGCTCGTAACGTGACAGCCGAATTAGCAAGTAAATACGTTAACGCCCAGGTGCAAAACTCGGTCGAGATCGCCGAATCGACCAACGAGCTTTTTGAACGCCAGCTCAACGAGAAGAAGACCGCTCTCGATGACCTCGAAAAACAACGACTCGACATAATGATGCAGAATGTCGCCACGCTGCCTGAGTCGGAACAGGGCCTGGTGGCACAGCTTCAGGGGCTGAGGGCACGCGACGATTCTATCGTTAAGGAAAAGCAGACGCTATTCAACGAGAAGGGCCGTCTCAGCGACGCGATCTCGGCAAACAACCGCCAGATGCGCCTCATCGAGGATTTTGGCGAGAAGGAAACACAAGATTCGGCCCGTCAGGCATCACAGATCGAGGATACGCCGGCCTATGCGCAGCTTATCCAGAAACGGGCGGACCTTAACGGCCAGCTCGATACCCTGCTCAAGGTTTACAAGGAAAAGCACCCGGCCGTGGTCGCGAAACAGAGCGAGATCAAGCGCGTCAATGACGAGGTCGAAAACCTCCGCAAAAGCACCGATAAGCGCGTCCAGGTCGCCAGCCAGGCAAGCACGCGCAAAGCGGAACTGCAGAAAAAGAACCTAGAGCTCGAGAACCAGCGTGTTCAGGCCCAGATGGGCCAGCTCGACCAGCAGCTTGCTCAAAAGGACGTCGAACGGCAGCAGAACGCCGGTCAGATCGCTGTTCTCGAATCACGGATCAACTCGATACCAAACGTAAAGGTCGCCCTCGAGGGCATCAACCAGCGATACCAGTCGGCAAAGGCGACGTATGACGAGATATTGAAGAAAAAGAACGACGCCGAGACAGTCGTCGGTGTCGAGACAAACGCGCAGGGTGAGACGATTCGCGTCCAGGACCCGGCGAACGTCCCTCAATCGCCGGTCGCGCCAAAGCGCTTTCTGCTGACCATGGTCGGCACGGGCATTGGGCTGGCTATCGGGCTGTTTATCGCGGCGTTCTTTGAGATACCACGGCTCTTTAAGATACAGACCATCGACGACGCTAAGCACTATACGGGTTTGCCCGTGCTCGCATCCGTGCCGCCGCTTCTCTCAGCCACGGAAAAGACGTGGATACGCCGCTCAGCTTGGCTAAAACTCGCCGCGGGCGTGGCCGCAGCGATCGGCGTTATTCCGCTGATCGTCATTATTCTGCAGGCGACACGGCTGCTCGACAAGTTGGTCTCGTAGGAGAAGGTCTTAGGTTTTAGGTGTTACGTGTTACGTGTTAGGTTTTTGAATTTTGAATTTTGAATTTTGAATTCGGAGTTCAAAGGGAGTGCAAAGGTTATGTATAACGAATTCTTTGGTTTAGACGACTCGCCATTTACGCTGACGCCCGATCCGCGGTTCATCGTATTCACGCCGAGCTACAACGAGGTGCTCGCCAGCCTGTATTACGGGCTCGAGCAGGCCAAAGGGCTGATCGTGCTGACCGGCGAGGTCGGCACGGGCAAGACGACAGCGCTTCGCTGGATCCTGCGGCGGCTGGATTCGTCGGTGTTGGCTGCGTATGTATTCAATCCGCGGCTCTCGACCGATGAGTTTTATCACCACGTCACGCAAATGCTCGGCATCAACGACTGGTCGAATAAGAGCGAACTGCTCTCGATACTCGGCAAAGTGCTCGAGGAACGCCATCGTCGCGGCCTCCGCACAGTGATCATTATCGACGAAGCTCACGAGTTGTCAGATCATGTGCTTGAAGAAATTCGCCTACTGCTCAATTTCGAATCGGACAATGCCAAGCACCTGCAGATCGTGCTCACGGGCCAGCCTGAGCTTCGCGACAAGCTCAATCAGATGAATCTGCGTCAGCTTAAGCAGCGTGTTGCACTGAGGTGCAATATTCATTGCTTTCCGAATGTCGAGGAGGTTGACCGCTACATCACAGAGCGGCTGTTGATCGCCGGTTCGGACCAGCCGAACATCTTTACGCCGGGCGCTGTCGATTTTATCTACCAGTGCTCTGAGGGGATTCCGAGGAACATCAACAATCTCTGCGACAACGCGATGCTTGCGGCTTATTCCGCCGGCGAACAGGTCATCAGCCGCCAGATCATTGAGACGGTGGCCGACAACCTCGACATGCTGCCGCGAAAGGAGGCTTTGGCCATCGCAGATGCCGTTCACGACGCTCCAAACGGCGGCGTGCTGCTGCCGACCGCTCAGGAAGAGATGTGGCAGGGCCAGGCCCGGAACGAGGCGATCAAGCCGCGTGTTTTTAACGAAGATACGATCCGTGAAAACGGCAAGGCAAACGGCCACGCCAACGGCCATTCCAATGGCCACATCAAGGTCAATGGCAACGGAAAGAGCAACGGCTATACAAATGGCGGCACGCTGACATTTGAGTCGGTTGAAGACGACGTGAATCTCGAGATCGGCTCATCCAGGCCGACATTTCATAAGTTCTAACTGTTTAGGGGCGTAAAAACTATGAGCATCCTAAAGGCAATGCAAAAGAAGAGTACCGAGTCTCGCGAGGACCTGGCTGTCAGGCCGCCCGCAGATATCGTTCCGTTTGACCGCAGCTCTCGCGAGGCGAATACGCCGCCCGAGCTGCTCTCTAACGGCGTCAAGATCGGTACACCAAGTTCGGCGTTCATGGGGCAGCCGGATCTTGTGATCGGGACGGCACTCCCTGATCATGGATCGGAAATAACTGCCGGGGCAAAATTGAACGCCGATACCTTAACGCGCGTCGGCGATCGGCCGCTGCCTGACTTTGTCAGGTGGACGGTCGACGCCGAACGCGTTGAGCCTCGCCTGGTTGCGATCACCAGCCCAAATTCATCCTATTGCGAGGAATACCGCAGCCTGCGAACTCATGTGCTTCACCGCAGCCAGCGGCAAAAGCTTCAATCCATTGTCGTCGCCAGTGTAAATCCGAGCGAGGGCAAATCCGTAACAGCTTTGAACCTATCGTGGATGCTTGCACAGACCGATGGCGTCCGGGCACTCATTATCGACAGTGACCTGCGTATGCCGAGCCTGGCCGATTATCTCGGCATCGAGACCGACCGAGGCTTGTCTGACGTGCTCGCGGGAACGTGTTCGCTGACCGAGGCTATCGTGAAGCTCGAGCCGTCGGGCCTGCACATACTGCCGGGCGGTGAGGCACGCACGGACGTCGCCGAGCTGATCTCGGGTCCAAAATTCAAGGACATTCTCGCCGAGGCGAGAGAGATGTTCGATTACATAATCGTCGATGCGCCGCCGCTGGGCATCTTTACCGACGCGACGGTCCTTATCAATCAGGCTGACGGTGCGATGCTCGTCGTCAGGGCCAATCGCACACGCTACGGGACGCTCGAGCGCATCCTCGAACCGCTGCCCAAGGACCGCCTGCTCGGCGTTGTCCTGAATCAAAGCGAGGACGTGCTGGACGAGAGCCAGTATAACTACGGTTACTACAATTACCGTCGATTGAATGAAACGGGCGTCAGCCCGTAGGTTTTACGAAGAAAATGAGTCCTGTCCGATTCAGTCCGAGAATACTCTGGTTGCTCGTTGCCGACGCCGCGATACTCTATGCCGGCGTCATTCTGGCGATGTACCTGAGGCTCGGTTTTACAGGATCAGAGAACGAACTCAACAATAAGAACGGCTGGCTAAAGATCGGCTTGGCGTCGGTTGTCTGTCTTGTAATTCTCTATTTTTACGACCTTTACGATTACATCGTAATGACGAACCGCCGCGAGCTGCTGCTGCGTCTCGTGCAGGCTCTTGGCATTGCGTGGGCATTACTGGCACTGCTGTTTTATTTTGCTCCGCCGCTGCTGATCGGCCGTGGTGTCTCGGTCATTTCCGTCCCGCTTGTCCTCGGCCTGCTGATCGGCTGGCGGATCTTTATTCATTCGCTCACGGGCCATCCCGAGATCGGTGAAAAGATCCTCGTCGTCGGCACGGGACAGACCGCGATCGACACGGCTGAGGCCGTCTGGCAGCGACGCGATGCAGGCTATCGCATCGTCGGTTTTGTATCCGAAAACGGCGCCAAACCGATGCAAAAGCTCGGTAAGTCAATAATTCTGGGCAAAGCGCACGAACTGGAATCAGTCATCCTCAATGAAAAGGTCGATCGTGTCGTGATCGCCGTTCGCGAGCGACGCGGAGCATTCCCGACCGAAGCCTTGCTAAAAATGAGCCTCGCCGGCGATATTTCGATAGAGGAATGCACATCGTTCTTTGAACGCATTACGGGCAAAGTGCACGTTGATATGCTCCGACCGTCGTGGCTGATCTTTGCCGGGCGGCGTAAGGATTCGCCGGTAAAGGCCATATTTCGCGAGTCGATCCATCGCGTGCTCGCATTCGTCGGGCTCGTCCTGTCGCTGCCCGTCGCGATCATTGTCGCCGCTCTGATCAAGATCGAATCGCGCGGCCCCGTTTTCTACAAGCAGGAGCGAGTCGGCATGAATGGCCGGATCTTTAACGTCATCAAGTTTCGCTCGATGCGCACTGACGCAGAGGCCGATGGCAGGCCGATCTGGGCCGTATCGAACGACGAGCGTGTAACACGGGTCGGCAAGGTCATCCGCAAGCTGCGCATTGACGAGATACCGCAGTTCTGGAACATTCTCAAGGGCGAGATGAACTTCGTTGGGCCGCGTCCCGAGCGGCCGCATTTCGTCCGGCAGCTTGCGACCGAGATACCGTATTACGAGCATCGGCATCTGGTCGCGCCGGGCCTGACGGGGTGGGCGCAGATCAAGTATCCGTACGGCGCGTCGGTCGATGACGCCATCCAGAAACTGCAATACGACCTGTATTACATCAAGAACCAGAGCTTGGCACTCGATATCGTGATCGTGTTTGAGACCGTTAAGACGGTGATCTTTGGCAAAGGCGGCCGATAGCTCTGGAGCGGGAAGCCCAATAGACGTTTTAGTGAAGCGAGGACAGATAGTATGAAGGCAATGTTTTTTCTCAGTAAAGGATCGATGATCGCGCTGTGCATGGTGTCGATCGCCCTTACGGCGTTTGGCCAGGCAACAGCAAAGGTAAAAGACACCAAGGGCCGGGGCGAAAAGGACGCAAAGGCAGAAAAGTCCATCCCACTGCCCGCACCGACATCAACCGATCCCGCCGAGGACGATCCGCAATCGACCGCGGCCGTCGAGGGCGCGATACTGCCGTATTACGACAATTACCTTCGCGAGTACCGGCTTGGCCCGAGCGATATGATATCGGTCGAGGTATTTGGCCAGTGTCCTGACTACTGCAAGACAGGCATCACTGTTCCGCCCAATGCGCGGATATCTTATCCACTTATCCGCGAAGGCATCTTTGTTGCCGGACGAACGGTTGAGCAGGTCGCCGCCGAGATCACGCAAAGGCTGGATGAATTCATCATTGATCCTAAGGTGACGGTCACGCTCGACAAGGCAAATGCGACACGTTACAGCGTGATGGGCAATGTCGCAACGCCGGGCGTCCGCATTATGGATCGCAAGGTCAGCGTTTATGAGGCAATACTTGAGGCCGGCGGCGTAACGAAGAACGGTGACAAGAAGAAGATCGCCCTCGTTAGCTATACAAAGGATGGCAAGCTCAGCAAGCGCATCGTAAGCCTCGCCGACATGGAAGCGGGCAAGACAGAGATGGTGTTCCTAAGCCCCGGCGACCAGGTGTTTGTGACCGGAAAGGGATTCACTCTTCAGAAGGTCTTTGACATTCTCGGCCGTGCCAGCATGGTCCGCTATATGCTCGGCAGTCCGCTTTGATCAACGGAAAACTCACAAGTGAGAACGGAAAAATGAAGAGATACGTCAAAACTCTATACATCCCGATCATGCTGGTTTTCCTTCTGGCCGGCGCGTCATCGGTGCGAGCCGATTGGGAAAAGCGAACGACGAATAGTTTCGCGTGGTTCCGCGACATCACTTTCCTCGATGAGTCCAGGGGATTCATCGTAGGCACTGACGGCATTATCGTTAAGACGACCGACGGCGGTGCCACATGGATAGCGCAGCCGAAATTCAGCACCGATACTTTTCTTCAGGTTCATTTTGTCAGTGAAATGACCGGCTGGCTGCTGTGCGAGCGCAACGT
>JAGOWF010000124.1 GCA_018060305.1 Pyrinomonadaceae bacterium | reverse complement strand
ATCTCCCGAGCGATAAGAAACCCCGTCGCTGTCGGCGGCGCGCCACACTCAATGCGCGATGATACCGACTTTTGCACTTCCGAGGCAAATAAGGACGCACGCGAGGTTTGGGCCTCGCGTGCGGTTGGGTTGGCCCAGAGATGTTTGGGTCTATCGAGTGTACGCGGCCGGGAGCGGGATGTCCGATCCGAGGCCGAATTGGTTTATGGTGAAGCCGTCGTCGGTGGTGCGCCAGATGAACCAGGTGCCGTTGCGATAGACGGCGAGGTCGGCTTTGCGGTCGCCGTCGTAGTCGGCGGGGACGGGGACGTCGCCGCTCTGGCCCCATTGGATGGCGCGCGGGGCCTGGAACCAGCTTTGCCAGATATACCAAGTGCCGTCGCGGAATACGGCGTGATCAACTTGGCGGTCGCCGTCGTAATCGGCGGGCACGACCTTGTCCGAGGCGGTGCCGAACTGCAGCGTCGCCATCGGCAGGCCTTCTTCGTATTGGACATACCAAGTTCCGGCCCGATAGACGGCCACGTCGCTGCGGCGGTTGTGGTCAAAATCGGCCGGTATCGGCGTGTCCTCGGCGGTGCCGAACTGTTTGGTCTTGATCTCGCCATTCGAGCTTTGCGTCGTGTACCAGTTGCCCTGACGAAAGACGCTCAGGTCGGCCTTGCCGTCGTTGTCGTAGTCTGACGGCACGGGCTTATCGCCCGCGAGGCCAAACTGGCTGATCAGGTGCGAGCCATTCGAGCTGCGGCGGACATACCACATACCGTCGCGATACACGCCTGCGTCGTAGCGGCCGTCGCCGTCATAATCGGCGGGAACGACCTTATCGCGTGCCGCGCCCCAATTCATAATGCCTACTGTGCCGTCGGCGCTCTTTTGAATGAACCAGTCGCCGGTTGACGGTCTAAAAACCGCGATGTCGGCCTTGCGGTCGCCGTCCCAGTCGAACGGTGCGGCCCGCGTCTGGCCGACGGGCTCTAGTTTGAAAACAACGAGATCGGTCGATTGCTCCGGAATATACGAGCTGCCCGCCGCGTAAAGATGGCCTTGTGCATCGAGCAGTATTGTCTTTTGCGCCGCCTCAGATTCCCAGCCGAGCATCACGTCGTCGCCAAAGAACGGATTGCCAAAACGATAGGTCCAATCCTCGGTGCCGTCCGCGGCATATCTAACGACCTGAATGTCGGCATTCGCAAATCCCTCCGACGTGAACGCCGCAACGATGCTGTTGTCCGGCGCGATCACGATCTTCGGGTCGCCGTCAAAGTCCTCGTCCGACGGACCGTCGTAGGCCCGGACCCAAGTGGTGACGATCTCAGGCGTCAGCTTTGCGACGAACGAATCGACGTCGTAGCTCTGCTGGTCATACAGCATGCCCGTAAGGACAATATCGCCGTTGCCATCGAGTTCCATCGCGATCGCGTAAACACTATGGTCCTGGCTGATCCCTGTGATCGGGCGTGTCCAGACGGCCGCGCCGCTCTGACCGTTGATCTTGTGAATATACGTCGTCGATTCATTGACAAAATCATACGATTCGCCCAGCACGAGGACGTTGCCATCGCCGTCGATCTCGAGTTCATAGCCCTCATCCGACATAGACGGACTCGTCGTCCGATAGCGGTTGAGCCACTGCTGATCGCCCGCCGCGTTGTATTTTATGGTAACGATATCCTCGTCACCACCGATGATAATGTTGTTTGAATAGCCGGTAATATAGACGTTGCCGCCCGCATCGACCTCCAGGTCGTTGAGCATTTCGCCCTCGCCGCCGGCGTAGCGCCGCGCCCACATCTCGTTACCGCCAGCATCGTATTTTACGGTCGCGTAGTTGGCGTAGGTCCCGATGCCCCACGAATAGCCCGCGACGTATGTGTTACCCGCCGCATCGATCTTGAGCGAGCGCGGAAAGTCGTCGTAACCGGCGTTTGGCCCGTAGGATCTCGTCCAGAGCAGATCGCCGTCTGCGGTGTATTTGAGCGTCACATAGTTGTAACTGCGCAGTTGCGACGTGCCCTCCGGCAGGCTGTAGGTGTAGCCTGTCAGATAAACATTGCCCGCGGCATCAACGGCCATATCGCGCAGCGCGTCCTTGTAAAGCCCTTCGCCCGCCCATGTCCGCGACCACACACGGTTGCCGTTCGCGTCGGTCTTGAAGAGAATAATGTCTGTGTCCTCGGTCTGTGCGTCAACATACGAGGTGCCGCCGGTGTATATGTTGCCGGCAGCGTCGCGGCCTATCATCGCGTTGTAATCAGCAAGCGCGGGCGTGTTGTCAAAGTAGCTCGACCACGCAAGCGTAGGCTGATTCGTCGGCGGCGGCGGTGGCGGCGGCGGCGGGCCGACAGCGATAAAATTCCACACCTCGTCCTCGACAATGCCCTCCCAAATGACGGCGGGCGGATAAAACTCGTAATTTTCGCGCGACGGCGCGAGTTCGACCCGACTTCCCCACGGGATGTTCTCAAAAAGGTAATTTCCCATCTCGTCGGTGATGACGGTGCGCTCCGTGTTGTTATTGAGATCCGTCAGCGTCATCGTGACGCCCGACATCCTGACGCCATTCTGATGCGTGACGTGGCCTGAGATCATCACGGGCTCACCGAATCCACCCTCTGTCCGGCGCGGCAGGCCGCGGCGGCCCGTGCACTCGTCGCGGATCGACCGGTCAGATGTATCTACAAAAACGGTGCGTTCGACACGCGGCTTAAGACAGGGCACCTCCTGAGCCAGCGTCGTTGACTCAAAACTGAAAACAAAGAGAATGGCCGCGGCGGCGGCAAGCGCACCTCGGCCAATGATCGAAACGTAAAAAAACTCCTGCATCATGTCTGCCTCCGGTTTGGATAAGGCTAACCGGCGTCGTCAACCGATGCCCTATGGTTGATTTTCCATAAGTACAGTGCTTCTAATGTCGTCAAAAAGACACCCGTGAACATTCGGCCGCCTGAAGGCTGCCGGACGATCTCATATACAGGGCAATCGGTGTGCCGAAATGGCGATCGATCTAGAGTCGTGTTTACATTAGGGAGCCGTGGCTGAACGCCATTTGGTGCGAGGTTTTTCGCGCCAAAGCGCGAAGAAATTCACGGTCGTTGCATTCGGCCAGCTTCGCTGTAACAATAGGGCAACTAGAACGGAGACAAAAGGATGAAAACGGGCCTTACGATCGGTGTGATGATGTTTGCGATGACGTTCTGCGGACTGCAGGACAAGCTCAAGAGTATCAGCGGCGACAGCACGAATTCGCCCGCCAACACTAACCCAAACGCGCCGCCGGGTGGCTGGGCCGACGGCGGGCGGACACCGCCCGGCGAGGCCGAGAAGGCATCAATGACCCCGGCCCAGCAAGCGATAGTCGACGCCGCTACGGAAACGAAATGGGACGATCAGGGGATCTCGTGGAAGCTGCCCGCCGGCTGGAAAAAGATCAAGGTGGATGAGCGGATGTTCAACTACGGCTCTGCCGACAATGCCTTTATCATCGTATCGGTGTCTGATCTGCCAGATTCATTCCCGGCCGAAATCAGCCTAAAAGGAACGTATGACACCGCCGTCGGCAAGGCCGAGGCCGGAGAGTACGAAAAGGCAAGAAGGCTCGAGCTCGACGGTCTTCGCGGAGTCGAGTGGACGGAAGCGATGCCCTCGCAACGCGATGATCCGAGACGGCATCAATGGATCGCCTTTCGCAAGCGAGGCGGAAAAACTCAACAGATAAATGTGATCCTGTCGACTAAGGGCTCGAATTTTGACAAGCACCGAGACGATTTCGCGGCCGTAATGTATTCGGTCAAAATCCCGAAGTAGGCCGTCAAAAATAGACTTCGTCGTGTGAACCGATGGACTCGAACAGGGCCTTATCAGATTCAACAAAGCGAAAAATCACGCGGAGGTCGTATTCGACGGAGAAGCTGTAGTGACCGCTGAGTCGGCCGGCGAGCTTATGAGTTTTAAGGGATTCGGTGAATGGATCCTGTACAAACAATTTGAGAGCCGCTTCAAATCTCCTTTGGCGGGCCGCATTATTTTTGATCGCACGGACCAGCGATCGTTTGAATGCCGTACTGAAGGCAACCTCAATCATCAAGCGACGCCATTAGTTCATCAACATTAGATGTGAATACTAGTTTTCCTGCCTCATATTCACTTTTCGCTTCCGCGCAATTCTCGAGGATCTCGTCTCGACGGACATCGACCAGGTCACGCTGAATTATTTCAACGAGTTCTATCTTTTCGTCAGTTGAAAGCTGCCTGACTTCGTCCACAACTGTAGCGAATGTTGTTTCCATACGGATTCGATCTCCTCGGGAAAATTATACTCCTTATGTCAATGTCGGTGCGTCGGCGTGGGGGACGAAGCAGCGGCGGCAGCGGGCCTCGTATTTGTCGGCGGCACCGACCTCGACGAGAGCGTCGGATTCGACTGTGCGTTGAGTAAAATTTGCGGTCGAGCCGCATTTTACGCAGATCGCGTGGATCTTTGTTATGAACTCGGCGATCGCCAACAGCCGAGGCATCGGTTCGAACGGCGTGCCCGTGTAATCCTGATCGAGCCCGGCGATGATCACGCGCCGGCCGCTCGCGGCCAGCTCATTTACGGCCTTTACGATGGCGTCGTCAAAGAATTGCCCTTCGTCAATGCCAACGACCTCTGTATCGCTCTCGATGAGGGCGAGCATCGCGGCCGTATCAGCCACGGGCACGGAAACGTGCTTTTGCCCGGAGTGCGACGCGATCTCCTCGACCGAATAACGGGCATCGATCACGGGCTTGAACACCTGCACCTTTTGCCGCGCGATGCGGGCGCGGTTCAGCCTGCGGATAAGCTCCTCAGACTTGCCCGAGAACATCGATCCGGCGATCACCTCGATCCAGCCGGTGCCGTTGTGACGCACCTTGCGGCGCTCGTCAGCACTGTCGAAAACTAATTCTTCAACCATAACCAAAAGGATGATTCTACAACATCCTCAGGTCAGAGCCGGTCATCTCAGCGGGTTTTTCGAGATCGAGTATCCCCAGAATGGTCGGAGCAATGTCGGCCAGCGTGCCGTGATCACGCAGTCTAACGCCCTCTGATCGGAAATCAAGAAAGTGGAACGGCACCGGATTGTCCGTCGGCGAATAGCTCGGCTCGCCGCTGTCGGCGTGGACCATCTCTTCGCAATTTCCGTGTGTTGACGTGATAATTGCGACGCCGCCGGCCTCGGCAACGCGTTCGCAGATGCCGCCAAGACAGGTATCGACGTATTGGATCGCTGCCACAGTGCGGTCGAGGTCGCCCGTCTCGGCGACGAGCCCCACGGCCGGTATATTCACGACAAAAACACCATTTGGCGTGGACGCGATGCCGCGACGAAGCTTGTCAGCGATCTTAAAGCTCGCTGATTCCGGCGGGGTATCTGCCAGGCGGCTGGCCGCATCGCCTACGAGTATCTGCTGCTCCCATCGCGACGGTGAATCGGCGCCGCCGTTAAAGAACCACGTCAGGTGCGGATATCGTGCGGGCTCGGTGATCTTTATGTTTGGGATCTCGTTCGCAGCTAAAACCTCGGTAAGCGAATTCTTCTCAGGTTCCTGCCTGAACGCCGCGGGGAGATTAAAGGCCGAGTCGTATTCGACAAGGCCGACCGTATCGATGTCCGGCTTTGCTCCGCTCTCGCCCTCAGGGACGCACAGCGAACGGACGAGCTGCCGCATTCCGTCGGCGCGATGATTAAAGAAAACGACAAGGTCGCCATTCTTGACCGTCGCCACGGGAATGTCGGGAGCCTTTTCTATCACGATCGGCGAGGTAAATTCGTCAGCGATGCCGCGCAGGAACGAATTGCGTATCGACGAAACCGCATCGCGGCTGCGTTCGCCCTCGGCATGAACGAGCATGGTGAAAGCGCGGGCCGTCCGTTCCCAATTCTCGCCCGTGTCCATCGCAAAGAACCGTCCGCACATCGTCGCGATCTGCCCAATGCCAATGTCAGCGAGCTTTATTTCGAGCGCCTCGAGATACACGTCTGCCGTGCGCGGCGGCACATCGACGCCATCGAGGATGCAGTGGATAAAGACGTTCTTCAGGCCGTTGATCTTTGCGAGACGAATAAGGGCAAATAGGTTTTCGGTCGATGAATGCACGCCCGCGTCGCTTATCAGGCCAATGAGGTGCACGTCGGAGCCTTTCTCCTTCGCGCGTGAGAATGCGCGGTGTAGCACACCGTTCTCGAGAAACTCACCTGATGCGACTGCGGACCTTATCCGCGCCGCCTCGGTTCGAGCAACGCGGCCGGTGCCGATGTTCAAGTGTCCGATCTCGGCGTTGCCCGGCTGCTCGTCCGCGCCTGCGGCGGACAAGGTGGTCATCGGAAATTGCCGACATATCTCGTCGTAATACGGCGTATGCGCAATAGCAATGGCATTGCCCTCGGTCCGCGGAGCATAGCCCCAGCCGTCGAGGATCACAAGGGCCAGCGGGCGATCATTTATCGGTTGTTTGGTATCCATCGAGAGACAAGTAGAGCCTAAACCCATTATAACCGACGGCGTGTGAGCAGAGCAGTGACAAAATAGTCTGTCCGCAGCCCGGAACTAGCTAAAGATCTCATCGATATCTCGCGCGGCATGGAGGACACGGGTAATGACTACCTTGCCAGCCCAAATACGATAAAAGACGATGAAAGTCCCAAGAGGAATGCTTCGAAGGCCTTCCTGAAGCTCGTCCCGGGTTCTTCCCATCCGGGGATGCTCAGCAAGTCGGCTGCACAGATCCAGAACGCGTATGACGATAGCAAGGGCGGCGGATTCGTTATCCTCTGAGATATACCCAAATATCTCGTCAAGATCGTCGCGTGCCGGATCGGACAACTCATACTGATTCATGTTTTTCTATGCGGTTTTCGAGCCGCGTTTTCCATGTAAGCAGAAACTCTTCTCCGTTAACAGTTCGGCCTGCCTCGATCGCTTCAACCCCGGCTCGAAGATCGGCACGAAGCGCCGCAAGCTTCTTCTCACGTATTTCGTCACGCTGCTGAATGAGCCTGAGCCCTTCACGGACGACCTCACTTGCGGTGTTGTACATTCCGCTCTGGACCTTTGCCACGATCATCTTCTCGAGTTCTGGTGAAAGGGAAACATTCATGAGGTTACCATAACAATTTTTGCCATCCATAGCAATAATTTTTATGCCCCAAAGATCTTGCGGAGACGACTGCGGGAGCCGGCGGTCGCGGCTTCCGGATGTTCGGTCGCGATCAGCCGCAATTCGTCCATCAACTCCGGAGTGCCCTTTGCAATATTCGCGGCTACGGTCATCGAAAAGCACCGAACGGCCACCGGCTGCGACACGTCTGCGAGCAAGGCGTAGCAAGCGTCAAAGATGCGGCCCTGATGGCGTTTTGGGATATCGACGAACTGGAGCAGCCGCGCAACATTGCGGCGAACCGCGACGTGGGCGTCGTCGCGTTCGAGCTGGGCGACGAGCCTGCCCCAATACGGCCTTATCATCTCCGGATGATGCTGAATGCAGTAGCTTACAGGCCACGCCGCTCGCTGCGACAGGCGATAGACCGGCCCGAACATGCATCGCATCAACTCAGCAAACCGCGCCGGATCGTCGCCGATGTAGTCGGTGATCCTGAGCGTGTTGGCTTTTGAGTGGGCCTCAAGAAGTGCGTCGCGGATGTTCATCGAGTTGCACAAGCCCGCGCGTGAGCAAGGGCGAAATGTTCTACGTTGAGTGTATCGCGATTGCTTACGCGCGGGCTTGCGCAGCGCCTAACCGAGTTGATAAAACGCCCTTCGGCCCGGGTATGTCGCAGAATCGCCGAGGTCCTCTTCGATGCGGAGAAGTTGGTTGTATTTGGCGATGCGGTCG
>JAGOWF010000123.1 GCA_018060305.1 Pyrinomonadaceae bacterium | reverse complement strand
CGCAAGACCAGAATCGCCCCGACCTGTGCCAGAGCCTCGATCTGGAGGACGCCAGGCATTACCGGGGCTCCGGGAAAGTGGCCCTGGAAGAAATTCTCATTCGTTGTGACCTGCTTGATGCCGACAATGCGCTTTCGCGGTTCAAGCTCAACGACCCGATCGACCAACAGAAACGGATAGCGATGCGGAAGTATTTCCTGAATTGCGATCGAATCTAGAATGATCATATTGCAGCGAATATACACATATATGCGAAAAGCCGGTAAAAGGCAATTTCACCGGCTCGTTCGTGGCTAGTTTGATCGCGACCTCAGGGCTGTCTGGCCGGTCCGGTCGATGCAGTAGTCGCGGGGCGTGTATTGTAATAGGCAATGAACGCCTTGGTAATATCTGCTGCGGGTTCAAGAAAAAGCAATGGGCTTGGCTGATCCGCGGCGCCAAGCGTGCTGATATCGATCACTGCAGAATAACCATTCTTTTTGGCGTATTCCTGAAGGGCCTGAAAGATGGCGGTTGATATGGGGGCCATAATTTCTTCGCGGCGCTTGCCGTATGATGCCTGGGCTTCCTTTTGCTTAAACTCATACTCGCGTTGGAGCTTTTGACCCTCGTCCTGCTTCGCAGCAATGGTCTTCTGGTCAACAGGAACAGCCGGATTGCCGCTCATCTTCTTGATCTCCTCAGAAAGAGCCTGCATTCTGGTCTGAAGCGTCTGCAGCTCGGTCAATCGAGGCTTCATTTCTGCGTCAAGGGCCTTTTCCGCATTCACATACTTTGTGATTCCCTCTTTATCATCACCGAACGCGGCCGTGATTATCCAACCTATCTTGGTCGGCGTTGTTGTATTTCCGCCCTGAGCGAACGCCGAAATGGCAAAAAAAGCAGCAAAGGCTGCGGCGGCGGCAAAATATTTGATCCTATTCATTCTTGTCCAAAACTCCTTACTCGTAAACGAAACAGTGCTGTCTGAAATCTTTGAAACCTAAATACTCGTTAATGTTGCTTCCGGTTTCTGAAAAAAGAAACGCAATGGTAATTAAACGGCTATTGAAAGTCAATCTTCACGCTAAAATGTCCTTCCCACCGTAAAGCGGAACCCGTTGCGTTTGCCGGGGAGAAAAATGCCTGGCAATTCTTCGGTAAGCCCGAACTTTCCGTTTGGATTGAAATAGTAGATCAAGCGAAACGGGACATTGACGATCGGCACCTGAACACGGAGTTCGACGCCAACGCTCGACTTAAAGTCGTTGAGCTTGCCAAATTTCGCGTCATCGACCCTTAGCAATGAGTTCTGCTGGACCTCGCCACGGAGAAACAACTGCTGGACCTGCGGCGAGAGAGCGGTCGGACAGCCAAAACGGTTTCCGCGGCAAAACTCATTGATGAAATCTGTTTTGGTCATCACGCGATTTCGGTAGTACAGGAGACTGCCGAAACTGCTCTCGAGCACGGGCGTATTTATCAAGGCCAGCGCCGTGAGGCGGCCCGCACCGATCAGTTGTTCGTCCGGCAGAAATTCACTGTTGATCATCTGCGTCCCCGACTTGCGCAGGTTGAATACGGAACCAACGTCGGCGAAGATCGCCATTGTCGCGGGCCCGAATAGGGGCCGACGGTATTCAACATTTGCAAGGAACTGCGTGTCACCGCCGATGAAGCGGAAGTTGCGCGTGTAGAGCGCCGGATTAGCACCGCCGGCCCCTGTCAGCATTCCGATGGACATTATCTCGTCCCGCGTACGATCATCGAGTCCGGTCTGCGTGTTGGCCGTTCCCGCCGCATTCGTGGCAACAACCACGTTCCGGCTCGTCACATAGGTGTCAAACGGTGAGATCGGGCCGATCGATCGTGACTCGTATCCACGAATATCATTTTCACTTCCGAGGAAGTACCTTTCATAGATCGGCACCCCGCCAATGAACGACAGAGAGTTCGCATTCCGGATCTTGTCCTTGACCGACCACGTGCCGATCGTTCCCGCTAACACACGAAAAGCAAGCACGTCCGGAGTCTTCGACTTCTTGTTCCTGACACGAATGAACTGCGAATACTGAAGGTTCGGCTGGTATGTCCGAACATCACCCCCAAGGCCCGCGAAGCCAAACGAAAGCGACAATTGCCGTCCGCCTACAGTATCGATCCCGTTGGCCGCCGGCTGTCGGGTGTCGTAAGCAAACGTCCCGACGATGCGGCTGGTGAGAATGTTAGGCTGGCGGTAGATGACAGGGATCGTCGCCGCGGGATCACCGAGTGAGTTAACCTCGGGATCCTCGATGCTTGTCGCCGTTAGTTGATACGTCAGGCCAATGCGTGAGAATTGTGTAAAGCGTCGTTTCTTAAAAAAGAATTCCGACAACGGTGCCGTCGCGAAGACATTCGCGCCATAGGTACTCTGGGTAAACAGGTTAGCCTCATCGGTCACCACCGACCCCAACGGGTTGAACAGGTCGTTTAGCACATCGGGGTTTTGGGTCAGGAACGTGCCTTCGCCAAAGAACTTATACCGACTGGCAAACACCGAGAGCCCAACAGCGATCGGGCGATCGCGAAAATATGGCTCCTGATAGCTGAACTGAAGACTCCTCTGTCGATTACCGTAGCCGACACTGAAAGAGAGCACCTCACCGCGGCCAGCGAGGTTATTCGTCGAATATTCAAGTCCAAAGAACGATCCACCGATGCCGGCGAGCCCGCCATTGAATGAGATCTGCTGGCGGCCTTTTTCCTTTACTTTGACGACCAGGTCAACGTCGGCCTTTTCTTCATCGGTCCGGATCTCGACATCTTGGTCCTTGTCAATCGGGTCAAAATATTGGGTCTGATTCAGTCTGGCCAGCGATATCTCGAGGAAGTTCTGGTTGTAGGTATCACCTTCGTTTAGCAGGAACTCGCGCCGGAGCACCTTGTCGCGGGTGAAGGTATTTCCCGTAAACTCGAGCCGCCGCAGTTGGAACTGTTTGCCCTCCTCGATGGTGATGGTGATATCAACGATGCCTTCGCCGGGTTTGGCGGGATTATCTTTGAATTGCGGGTCAAACTCGGCCGTGTACTGCACGAATCCCTGCGAGCCGTAAACCTTCTTTAGGTCCTCAAATACTGCGTCCTGCAGCCGTTTGCCGTCGGCGATCTCGCCTTGTTTGAGGCCGACGTAGCCGAGGATCTGCTGTTCTGAAAAGATAGAATTGCCCTCGACCTTTAGCTCGCCGACGCGAAAGACCTTGCCCTCGGTGACCGGCACGATGATGCGCAGCGTGTCGTCCTTTGAGGTGACGAGCGGCAGCGGAAAGGCCTTTAATATCGGGAATCCCGTGCGTTTGTAGCCCATGCCCTCGACGCGCGGTTCGCCGATGCGGGCCTGAAAATAGCCTTTCGACCACATATGGGCGCGGACGTTGCGCTGCAGGTCGGCCTGGAGCTTTTCGAGATGGAGAATGTCCATCCCCTTGATACGCGAGATGAGGCCGGTCGGCTTTACGTATTGCAGGGCACCACGCAGTTCGCCGTCGCTAAAATGGTCGTTCCCCTCAAACTCGATCTTGACGATGCGCGACCTATTGCCCTGGTCGATATTGAATGTCAGGGCGATCGAGGTGGCCGAGACCTCTTCTTCCTGGACGGTGATCGTGGCGTTCGGGTAGCCCTTTGCGGCGAGCAGTTCGCGGAGCACGCGGGTGGCGCCGCGGGCTTTTACGGGGTCATAGACGGATTCCTTTGAGATGCCGACGCGTTTTTCGCGAAAGTTTTTGAGGATGTCCGATTCGCTAATCGCCTTTGAACCCTTAAATTGCAGGTCGCGTATGATGGGCAGCTCGCGGACCGAAAATATGACATTGACGCCGCCGCGGATGCCGTCCTCGACGAGGACGCGCGTGGCGGTCTTATCAAAAAAGTTGAGCGACAGCAGCTCTTTTAGGTCCCGTTCGAGGGCTGTGGGATCGTAAACGTCGCCCGCGCGGGTCTTGACGTAATACAAGAGGTCCTCGTCACGCAGCCTGCGATTTCCCTGGATATCAACGCTCTCGACCACCTGCTGGGCGGCCACGGCGCGCGGGCCCGGGCGCTCGTCAGGGATGGCCGAGACGGGCACGGCCGCAAACGCCGATAAGAGCAATAGACACAAGGCCGGGACGCTGAACTTTACCATACAAAACCGCTTGGAATTATCGCCCGCAGGCCACGCAAAAGGCCTCGAAAAGCCACATCTGCCGCCGCCCCAAAAAGCGAACTATTAGGATACCCAACAGAGGGTGCATTTCAAAGCCGAATAATGACTTGCCTCTATGATTCTGCGCCCCTCGGCGCGGGTTGCTTTCCGAAGCTGTCAGCGATCAGCGGTCAGCCGTCAGCGTCGGATGCGTCCCTGCGACGCGTCCGTATGCCTAAATACCATTTCTGTATCGACAAGAAACCGCTCTTTGCCCATTCTGTATCGTCAAAATCCCGTTTTGTATCTACAAAAAAATCGTTCTGTATCGACAAAACCCGACCCGCATCCCAAATCGGCCCCGCCTCCCACCAACTCCCGCCTCTCGAATTCTCCCCACCGTCTTTTTCCGCGTTTTCCGTTTTCCACTATCCGTTGTCCGCTGTTTCCGCTGCTCACTATTCACTATTCGTTGTTCGCTGCTCTGTCCGTTGACGGCGGTTCGGTTGTATAATGGGCCGGGCGCCAAGAAGATCGCCCTAAAGGTCGTGGATATTTTCGGAAACGCTACGATGACGGTCCTGGAGGTGACTGTTTAACCCGCATAGCGGGTGTCAGCATAAAGGCCCGTGCGTGAGCACGGGTAAACAGGTCATAGCAACATCCCAGCCCGCCTCGCGGGCGACAGGGCATCCGCATCACGATCGGTCGTTTCGGAGATGCTCTCACGCCGCCTACGGCGGCTCGATCAATGTTTCATATTCGTTTTTACCCGTGCTTACGCACGGGCTTTATGCTGACACCGCCTCCGGCGGTTTTAGATTTGACACCAGCTCCGGCGGTTAGACCATGTCCAAATCATATACAAACCTAATTTATCATTTAGTTTTTTCGACGAAAGATCGTCGGCCGCTGATCACACCCGACCGACAAGACCGCTTATACGATTATATTGGCGGTATCATTCGTGGTTTGGGGGGAATCTCGCTGGGCATCAACGGAATGGATGAACACGCTCACGTTTTGACCAAACTTCGTCCGGACAAGGCTGTCTCCGACGTTCTGCGTGACCTTAAATCAAATTCATCCGGGTGGATGCACGAGTATTTCCCGAGGCCGCTGACTTCGCATGGCAACGCGGATACGGAGCGTTCACGGTGAGCGGATCGCAGATATCGGCCGTTCAAAAGTACATCGCCGATCAGAAGATCCATCATAGCAAACAGTCGTTCGAAGATGAATTCGTTGGATTATTGATCAAGAATGAGATCGATTTTGATGTGAAATATTTGTGGACATGACGTTCGATCTGTCGCCCGCTACGCGGGTTGCGTGATCGTGACCGATTTTGCCCGTGCTAACGCACGTGAAACCCGCCCTGACGGACGGGCCTTTATGCTCACACCGCCTACGGCGGCTAAATCCTATGGCTCTGCATCCTGAGTTCATTCAAGGAATACAAGCCATAAAGGAACGAGCGGGCAGCGGACGGCGGTGGATTTGACAGGATGTTGCATCTGTGATAGTGTGTTTGATGCGTAGATACGCGAAATTACACATAAGGAGAAGCAAAATACACATGATCGAGCGTTGGGAGGTTTTTCAGGGGAGGCCGAATGGGGTTGACAGGAGTGCGCCGAGGGTGACTTTGGGGCCGAAGGGGATATTTTTGTTGAATGCGGTGGCCGTAGAGGCGTTGGGGTCGCCTGAGGCGGTGGAGTTGATGTTTGACAAGGGGCGCGGGATGGTCGGGTTTCGTGCCGTCGATCGGGGGCGGCAGAATGCATTTCCGCTGGTAAAGAAAAAGGGAATGGCGCATTGGACGCTGCGCGCGGCGCCGTTCTGCGTGCATTACGGCCTCAAGGCCGAGCGGACGATGCTGTTTAATGAGGTGGAGCTTACTCGTGACGGCGCCATTGCTTTTGATATTGCCAATTCGGTTCGGGTGACGCGCGGGACGCGCTGAAGGCTTGGTCAGTACGTCGATTCGTCACGCTTTTTCACTTCGACTACGAAGACAAATAGCCGGTTGTCCTGGATCTGATAAATAATGCGGTAATTGCCGACACGGTAACGGAAATATTCGTTGTAATATTCGAGTTTTTTGTAGCCGTGTGGACGGGGGTTCTCGGCCAGTGAGATTATCGCGTTGACTACTTTTTGCTGGTCGCGTTTGGGGAGTCTGGAGATCTGCTTGTCGGCCTCTTTTGAGATCTCGACCGTGTATCTCATACGCCGTATCTTTTACGGAGCTCATCCACCGTGTAGCTGACGCCGGTTCGGCGATATTCGGCAACGATGCGATCTGCCGACTTTCCGTCACGAAGGTCTTCGAGCTGCTGGCTGGTAAGTTTTCCGTCCTGGTTTTTCACCCGGACGGCCGACGAATCAAGTTTCTCAAGCAAAGCGTCTGCAGCGTCGGAATCGGCTAGAGCGTAGCGCCGCTTTTTATTGCTCGGGATGTCGATAACTATCTGGCCCATACGATTGTATTGAATCAGAAAGACTGACGGAAATCAATAAAACGCGCGGGCAAGGTGCCCGCGTTCCGACAAGGGCCGCCTACTACTACTGCGTAGAGCCTACTGCTACTGCGGGGCGGAGTTCGCGCAGACTGAGGCGGTCGGCGGAGGCGTCGACTTCGACGGTGGTGTCGTCGGCGATGTGGCCCTGGATGAGGGCTTCGGAGAGTTCGTCCTCGAGGTGTTTTTGGAGCGCGCGTTTTAGGGGGCGGGCACCGTATTTGCGTTCACGACAAGATTTGTCGATGAGCCATTTTTGGGCCTTTTCGGTGAGGACTACTTGCAAGCCGCGTGATGCGACCATGGTGTTGAGCCGGGCGATCTGGAGGTCAAGAATTTTGTGGAGATCTTCGTTTGTAAGCTCGTCAAAGATGATGATCTCGTCGAGGCGGTTGATAAATTCGGGCTGGAAGGTCTGTTTGACCTTTTGCATCACCTGGTCTTCCATCGCGGAACGGGACGCGTCGGCGGTGGCCTGAAAGCCGAGCGACGCTCGTTTTTGGATCACGCGGGCGCCGAGATTTGAGGTCATTATAAAGATCGCGTGTTTGCAATCGACCGTTTGCCCGAGCGAGTCGGTCAGGACGCCGTCCTCAAAAACCTGAAGCAGGATGTTGAACAGATCGGGATGCGCCTTTTCGACCTCGTCAAAGAGGACGACCGAGTAAGGCGTGCGGCGAAGCTTTTCGGTGAGCTGGCCGCCCTCTTCGTGGCCGACGTAGCCGGGAGGCGAGCCGATGAATTTTGACACGGAGTGCTTCTCCATAAACTCGCTCATGTCAAAGCGAACAAGCGCGCGTTCCGAGCCGAATAAGTATTCCGATATCGAGCGTGCGACCTCAGTCTTGCCGACGCCCGTCGGGCCGAGGAAGAGGAACGAGCCTACGGGCCGCTGCGGATTCTTCAGGCCCGCACGCGAGCGGCGGATCGCTCTTGCGAGGGCCGAGATCGCCGGCCGCTGAGAGACGATGCGCTCGTGAAGGGCGTTTTCTATCGCGAGCAGCTTCTCAGCTTCCTTTTGTTTGACCGATGCGACGGGGACGCCCGTCCAGCGTGCGATCACCTCGTCAACATCGTCTTTTGTGACCTCGACGGCGAAGAAGCTGTCTTCGAGGCTGCGGAGTTCGTAGGAAATTAGCTGGTCCTCATTCGCGGCCGTGCGTTTCCAATTCTCGACGGTTTCCTTCCACGACGG